>NZ_QTVB01000020.1:0-45546 GCF_003435965.1 Roseburia sp. AF42-8 | reverse complement strand
GCCAATTATGTTCAAATGAGCAAAGAATGCCAATAGAAAACAAGATGGAACAAAATACGTAGAAGTACATCATATAAAAAATCTGTCTGAAGAATATGATGAAGAAGGAACTTTGGATAGCTTAATAATCTCATAGTTGTTTGTTCAAATCATCATAAGATGTTGCATTATCATAAAGGTGGTTATCGGAAGATTAAGATAGTAAATGAAGTTTTAGCGTTTGTAAATGATTCAGAAGAAGTTATTCCAATTATTACAAACAAACATTTAAAAAGTGATGAATAGTATGGAATGACAGAAGAACGGATTGTGCAAATGTAGTGAGGTCAAGGAACAAGGCGTAGCCGATACGCCGTAGGGCAGTCCTTGACGGAACGGACATGGCTAACAGTACCATGATATAGCAGAGGACTTGAAAGGTTAGAAACCTTGCAAGTCCTCTTGTTTGTTATTGGGCGTTATATTTTAAGTAAAGTGATTCTTTTATTTGCTCTTTTTCAAATGCTTTTATGTGAGCGTCTTGTATTCCGTTGTCGATATAAAAGCAATCGTCAGTTTTTGAGTAGGCAAGTTTGGTAACTTTCGGTTCATAGGTTTTTGTATCAATTCCATAATAGTAAATTGTGGCGGTTGTTAATACCATGTTAATACTTTCAAAATCTCTTGTAAAAATAGTATGCCTGTCGGAATAGAAGAAATCAGACGGACATGAGTATTGGATCAATTACCAGAAAGGCAAAGGAAGTGAAGAGTTCCAAAAGTATATGGAAGATCTGACAGACATGCAGAATCATGTGCTTCCGTATCTGCAGAGTTTTTGCAATCTGGAGGAAAAAGGTGTGAAGGAGAGACGAGAACAGCAGATAGCAGAAAGATATGAAGGAAGAGCAGATGAGAGGGTAACAAGTACCGAAGCGAATGAAGTTGTTAAGGATGTAGGAAAAACAGATAGAAAACCGGCACAGCAGAAGCAGGCGGTAGATGGAAAAGATAAGAAATTATCCATTCATGAACGGCTTGAGATCAATAAGAGGATTATTCAAGAAAAGCAGGGAAAAGATAAAACGGAGAGAGGAGTTGATTTGGGTGTAAGGACAGTGTAGAATAAGCAGAACGAGTCGGAGGTCATGGATGATAACGTGGCTTCCGGCTTTATTGCGTATTGTCGGAAGAATTATAAATGGTATAATGAATGTAAATGCGATAAAAGAATGTCGCCTGTTATGCGACTTCCAAATGAGAAAAGTGTGTTATTCTGAGATCAAACAAGAGGCTAATAGAGTCAGGAGGATGACATTATGAGTAAAAAAGGATATAGCAGACCAGGATTCTTTGAATCCATAAACCATTATGATGCAAACGGAAAAAAGTAGGCGAGAGCAGACCAGGATTCTTTGGTGGTATGAACGACTATGATGCAAATGGAAAGAAAATCGGACATAGTTCGCCTTCCTTTTTTGGTGGTATGAATCATTATGACAATAACGGGCATAAAGTAGGTGAGAGTCGACCAGGATTCTTTGGCGGTTTAAACCATTATGATGACAAGGGGCATAAGCGGGGGCATAGCAATCCAGGATTTTTAGGTGGATTCAATCATTACGGTTAAAACTGCACAGAGAGCAGCACAAGCGGCAAGGGCTGCGGCAAAAGCCGCCGTGGTTACGGTAAAGGCGATTGCCAAAGCGACCGCACTTGCCATTAAAGCGATTATTGCCGGAACGAAAGCCTTGATTGCCGCTATCGCCGCAGGCGGCTGGGTGGCGGTTTTGGTTATTATCGTGATTTGCCTGATTGGTATGATCCTCGGCTCAGTATTTGGCATTTTCTTCTCAGACGAAGATTCCGGCACTGGAATGAGTATGCAGACCGTTGTGCAGGAAATCAATACCGAATACGATACCAAGCTGCAAGAGGAAAAGAACTCGGTATCCTATGATGTTCTTGAAATGAGTGGCAGCAGAGCCGTTTGGAAAGAGGTGCTTGCCGTTTACTCTGTAAAAACGAATACGGATCAAGATAACCCCCAAGAGGTTGCCACAATGGACGATGGCAAAAAGCAACTCTTAAAAGACATCTTTTGGGAGATGAATCAAATATCTTCCCGAACAGAGAGCAAGACCGAAACAGTTATTACCGAAACCGATGACGGACACGGTAATATCGTGGAAACTGAAAGCACGGTCACACAAACCTATCTGTATATTACCGTCAGCCACAAGACTGCCGAGGAAATGGCGGCGCAATATGGTTTTAACGAAGAACAGAAAGGCTACCTCGCTGAACTGCTTGCAGATGAAAACAATTACCTTTGGTCACAGGTGCTTTACGGCATTACAGGCGGCGACGGACAGATCGTGACCGTTGCACTCTCTCTGGTTGGCAATGTGGGCGGTCAGCCGTATTGGTCGTGGTACGGTTTTAACTCCCGTGTAGAATGGTGTGCTTGCTTTGTATCTTGGTGTGCCAACGAGTGCGGCTATATCGACGCTGGAGTTATCCCAAAATATGCAGGCTGTGTCAACGGAGTACAATGGTTTAAGGATCGTGGACAATGGCTGGATGGCAGCGCCGAGCCTGCCCCCGGAATGATTATTTTCTTCGATTGGGCAGACGAAAGTGGTCAGGATGGATTATCCGACCATACGGGTATTGTTCAAAAGGTCGAAAACGGCAAGGTTTATACGGTCGAGGGCAACTCCGGCGACAGTTGCCGAGTCAATGAGTATTCTATCGGTTATTACGAGATTCTTGCTACGGCGCACCTGCCTATTAAAATACACAAGCCGCCTGCATTTTGCAGGCGGTTGGATTACATATCAGAAAGATATTGTGCCGGTTTGAAAACTAAAAGTCTCAAAATACAGACTTAATAATTGCGATTTCACTCTCAAAGTGCTATAATACAAACTATATTTGGGTGGAGGTGCGGAAATGAAAGTACGGTACAACAAACTTTGGAAACTTCTGATTGACAAGGGAATGAAAAAGAGTCAATTACGAGAAGCGGTCGGGGCAAGCAAAAGTACATTTGCGAAACTCGGAAAAAATGAAAATGTTACCCTTCCCGTGCTGTTGAATATATGCGAATACTTAGAGTGTGATTTTGGCGACATAATGGAAGCCGTACCCGAAAATGAGGTGTAGGATCAATGAACAAGAAGATTTTAATTGTGGATGACGAAAAAGAAATCGTTGATCTGCTTGAAGTGTATTTGAGTAACGATGGTTATTCAGTATATAAATGTTATAATGGGTTAGAGGCGATGAAATGTATCAAACAGTCGCAGATTGATTTAGCGATACTTGATATTATGCTGCCGGATATTGATGGTTTTCGACTTTGCCAAAAAATTCGGGAAAAGTTTTACTTCCCTATTATTATGCTTACCGCCAAAATTGAGGATAGCGACAAGATTATGGGGCTTACGATTGGTGCGGATGATTATATAACGAAACCGTTTAATCCTTTAGAGGTTGTGGCAAGAGTAAAGACGCAATTAAGGCGTTATCAGAGCTATAACAGTCCTAATTTGAGCCAATCCGAAGAAAAAGACGAGTATGACATCAGAGGTCTACTGATAAACAGAGTCAGCCACAAGTGCTACTTGTATGGCAAAGAAATAGCCTTGACTCCGTTGGAGTTTTCTATTCTGTGGTATCTGTGCGAACATCAGGGTAAAGTTGTCGCCTCGGAGGAATTATTTGAAGCCGTGTGGAAAGAAAAGTATCTTCGCAACAGTAACAATACGGTAATGGCGCACATTGGGCGGCTTCGGGAAAAATTGAATGAACCTTCAAAAAATCCGAAGTTCATTAAAACTGTTTGGGGGGTAGGGTATGAAATTGAATAAAAAAGAAAAAAACTATCTGCTCTCTACCTTGTTCAAAGGGTATGTAATTCAATGTGCGATTTGCTCTGTGCTTATTTTTGGCGGTACTTTTCTTTTAGGAATTATGGCAGAGGAAATTCTCCGCAAGTATGTTTTGTATTATTACTTGTATTACAGAACAGTATATCTTTATATAGTGGCTGTAATCGTGTGGGGTGGCTGTATTATATACATGACATACCTACTTTTGAAAAAAGTAGTCGCCTATGTGTACGAGGTACAGGCTGCGACAGGAAAAATGTTCGATCAGAATGTCAGTTACATTGAAATGTCCCCGGAGTTGAGTGAAATCGCCGCTAACATCAATCAGTTAAAACAAGAGGCTGAAAGTAATGCAAGGCTTGCAAAAGAAAATGAGCAGCGAAAAAATGACCTGATTATGTATCTTGCACACGATTTGAAAACACCGCTTTCTTCTGTAATCGGGTATCTTACTTTACTGCGTGATGAGTCGCAAATCTCAAAGGAACTTCGAGAAAAGTACCTTTCAATCACTCTTGGTAAGGCAGAACGGTTAGAGGATCTGATTAACGAGTTTTTCGAGATAACACGATTCAATATATACGATATTACATTACAATACACGAAAATCAATTTAACTCGCCTGCTGGAGCAACTTGTATATGAATTTAAGCCTACGCTCAAATCAAAGAATTTGCAATGTAATCTTTGTGTTGATGATGATATAATGCTTCGATGTGACGCAGACAAAATTCAGCGTGTTTTTGATAACCTTTTGAGAAATGCGGTTATCTACAGTTTTGAAAATACGGATATCACGATCAGCGCACAATGTCAGGAAGATACGGTCAGCATTATTTTTTGTAACCACGGCGATACTCTGCCGGAAGAAAAGTTAAACAGGATTTTCGAGCAGTTTTATCGGCTTGACGCAGCGAGAAGTACAAGCAGTGGAGGAGCTGGATTAGGTTTGGCGATTGCAAAGCAGATTGTTGAACTACACAATGGTACAATCGTTGCAGAGAGCCAAGAGGATCAAAACAAGTTTTCAATTACTTTGCCGTTGGCGTAGGAAAATTGTAAGAATTTGCATAGAAAAAAAGAGGAATATCTTACGAGCAATCAAGAAAATACGGGCTTCTGTTTTGGTACAATAAAAGTATCAAGATAGAGGCTCGTATTTTTTGTGATACAGCATAAGGAGGAATGATGAAGTTGCTAAGAAAACAAATGCTGCTATGTTCTATTTTGTTTCTTGTATTTACGCTATCTGCCTGCTCTGCAATTGGGCAGACAGACGAAAACAATCTTACAGATAGCGCAACATCCGCAGAAAAAACGGTATCAGTTGTACGAGGGACAATTACTCCAACCGTTTCAACGCAAACGACTATTGTTCCGGCAGTACCGTTTATTATTTTCTCACCCGAAAATGGCATATTTAATACAGCGGTAGAATTAGAAGAAAAAATCACTGCCGGGCAAATTATTGGAACTGTGAACGGCAAAGAATTGAAATCTCCGGTGGATGGTACAATTACCTCTATTGCCCCATCCAATGAAAGCGTACCGAGTAATTATCCCGTAGCGATAGTGCATTATACAGGATTTGCCCTCAATGTAGAGGCAGATAATTTTTTGAGTACCTTACCGGAGTATGCAGAGTTGAAAGCAAAATTTCAAGTATATGATGGTGTAGGACCAACCGATATGATTGCCGTGGTGTCGCCTGCCGCAGATGAAAATGCGTTTACGGGAATCGTGCCGCAAGAGGGCATTCTGCAATGCTTGATCAGTCAAACAGTCGATGTGAAATCGGGGCAAAGTGCAACGGTAGTCATAACGGCGACAACGAGAAATGATGTCCTTATATTGCCGCTGTCGGTAATAGCGGGTAGACAAGGGACGGGATTGGTTACTGTAATTACTCCGAATGGAGAAAGAGTGGAAACAAAAGTGACATTGGGTGTGACAGACGGAGCCAATATAGAAATACTGTCCGGCTTAGAGGAGGGCGATGTAGTTTCTGCTACTCCGCCAAACCTTGATCCGAGGGGGATTTGATAAAATGAAAGGAATTTCCGAAAAGACTTTAATCAAAATAAAGGATTTGAAAGCAAGCGTCAAATTGAATAATGGCGATATGCTGACAACAGTAACCAACGCTAATATGGAATTGCAACGAGGGCGCAGTTATGCCATTGTCGGAAAGTCCGGCTCAGGCAAAACAAGCCTTATATCCATTATTGGCTTGTTAAATCGGGAATATGAGGGCGAGTACCTTTATGATGGTATATCTATTTCTGCTTTGAAAGACCGTGATCTGTCTATACTGCGAGCCAATAATATCGGATTTGTATTTCAGAACTACTCTCTGATTAAGCACTTGCGGGTATGGGAAAATATCGAATTACCCCTACTCTATGCCAAAAAGTCGTTTACCGCCAAACAGCGTCACGAGATAATTACAGGCTTGCTAAAAAGTGTCGGCTTAGAAAGCAAGGAAAATGATTACCCAATCAATTTGTCCGGCGGTGAACAACAAAGAGTTGCAATCGCAAGGGCGCTTGCAGTATCTCCGGAAGCCATTTTATGTGATGAGCCTACGGGAGCGTTGGATAAAAAGACGGGAACGCAGATTATGGAACTGTTGCACAGCGTCGTAAAAGAAAATGGAATTATGCTGCTGTTGGTTACGCACGATCCTGATATTGCAGATACCTGTGATACGATTTTTGAAATGGATGGAGGGAGGATAACTTGTGCTAAAAATGATACTTAAAGACCTTCGTCTGTCTCCACTTAGAAGTATTCTGACAAGTGTTTCAATGCTTGTAGGCATTATCGCAATGCTTGGATCGGTATTAGTTGGTACGCTTGGACGGGAGTATTTGATTTCCGTAAACGCACAGGTATATGGCTGGTCACCTACTTACTCATTCGTGATAACGGAATCCGATTTTCACGATAGAAATAAAATGGAACAATTATTCCAGAGATTTGAAGCCATTGATGATGTAGCCGCTGTTACTTTTTCTATGGGAGAAGATATTCGATTTGCACCAATGAAAGATTTAACGCCAATACCGCCGAATGATGTTTACCAAAACCTGATGGCTTTTGATTTAGTTTGCACCACGGAGGCATATAGTCAAGTCTATAATCTTCCAATGACATCCGGTAGATGGTTAGAGCCTTCGAGTGAGGGCGGATCGCTTGAAGTGGTCATAAACAAAGAAGCTAAAAACTATTTTAATGATTCGCCCTATGCTGCAGGAAATGTAAAAAGCACACTTTCGTTAACCCCATTCAATATTGTCGGAGTAGTAAACGATGGCAGGGATTTTCCGACTATCTATGCGGATTCTGCGGCGATCCTCAATTTCGCACCAGCAATGTGGCAAGTACAAAATGCAAATGTGTATTGGCATCCCACAACAGGACTGACAATCGAACAGATACATTCTGCCCTTGGCGACATTTTGACTGATACCATTGGCGGTTACTGGGAAAGTGCTGGGCGGAGTGATATTGGAGATACCTATGATTCGGTATTGTCCATACTGCAATTAGGGCTTTTGGTTACTTCGCTTTTGTTGCTGTTTGTTTCCGTATTAGGGCAGATCAATATCGGACTATCTTCATTGGAACAGCGCACACATGAGTTGCTGATCCGCAGAGCGATAGGTGCTTCACGAACAAATATTGTGGCATTGGTTTTAGGCTCACAGTTGATTTTATCAATATTCGTTTGCTTTGCAGCTATTTTGATTTCGCTGATTTTGGTGCATTGTATTGGAGCGTTGCTCCCTGTGGATTCCCCGGTGGGAACACCGAGTTATCCAATCAGCGTTGCTGTTGTTGCAGTTGCTGTGTCTGTGCTTACAGCATTATTGGGCGGATTATTACCAGCATTGAAAGCAGCAAAATTAGAGCCTGCATTGGCTCTTAGATAATAAAACTCAATTCAAGGAGGAAACAAAATGAAACGAACAATCTCAAAATCCGAAAGACCGTACAGACTGTTATTGTGTGTTATGATTTCTTTGCTGGTGATTATGCTGGCAGGCTGCTCCACTTCTTCGGACTCCGACACAAACACAAGAGGTTTCACGGACTTTGCTACCATTGAAGAAGAATACCTAACGACCATTGAGAGTTGAATTGGCCGGAGGGCTTTACGCCGCCTGATGCTTTGGAAGGCGAAGATACGGGAGCGTCTTTTCAGATAGGATATGGCGATACAAGAGCATCTAACCTTTGGGAATATTCTTGGATGCAGGAATGGCTTGATACTTACAATACGGATTCGGAAAGGGCGGCAAAAGCCTTAGCTGAACTCGAAAAAGCCTTTGATATGCCTTATATGGGAACAGATCGCTGTGATGACGCCACACGCAAATATCTTCGTGATAATATTGATAAAGCTAAGTTGGGAGATCCGTCTGGATTTACAGAGTGTATTCAGGCAAATTATGCCGATTAAAAATGGCACATAGGAGTTTTGGTGTTGGGAGGTGAGCACATATATGCAGAGAAAACGCCGTAAGAAAAAACGATTTGGAGTATTTTTGTTTTTGCTTGTAGTTTGTATCGGCATAGGTATAATGTTTGTGCCGTGGGCAATGCAGCCGGAAAATTTCAGAGAGGTAAAGAATAAAATAAATGGTTTTCTCTACAAAGAAGATTTTCCTGACTCTTATAATGCAAAATCGCTGATTTTGGTGGATTGTTCTGATGATGAAATATTTGTTTCAAAAAACGAGAACGAGCCACAAATTCCTGCAAGTTTAGCCAAGCTGTTTGTTATTGAGTATGCGTCAACTTTAGCAGACCTTGATAGTATCGTTGTTGCAGACTATGGTGCTATTTCACTCACGAAACCTGGCTCGTCTGTTGCTCAAATCAAGGAAAAAGAATACTTTTTACACAATCTATTTGCGGCAATGTTAGTACCGTCAGGGAATGACGCAGCTTATGTGGTTGCTGATTATTGTGGAGGATTACTTTCGCCGCAAGCAGAAAGCTGTCAAGAGCGTGTGAGGATTTTCATGGAGAACTTAAACCTGCATTTGCAACAGCAGGGGTACTTAGACACAGTTTTATATGATCCGAGTGGTTTTGATATGGAGGCACTTACCACCACTTTAGATTTGAAAGAAGTAGTATATCGGTTGTTGGAATACTCGTGGTTTAGAGAAATTGTATCTCAAAACACTTATACGGCAACACTGCCTGATGGCAGTACACAAATATGGCAGAATACAAACGCCTTCCTTGATCCGACATCCGAATATTACAACGAAAATGTATGCGGAATTAAGACTGGCTCTCTGTCTGACGACTATAACTTGATTGTGCTTTATCAGCAGCACGGAAAAGAGTTTTTGATATGCAGTTTAGGCTCTCAGTCCGATTCCTCTCGTTATGACGATGTGAATTTTATTCTGAAAACGATTGATGAATCGTATTATCTCACGCAATAAATCTTATGTTGTCCAAGACAAAAAAACTAACCAAGGGGGGTGATAATATCGGACGAATCGTAATAATGGAGTTCAAAGCACAAGACTCAACAGCCTTTGACGATATGCTGGCTTTTGTAAAACAGCACCCTGATTTTGAAAAATTAGAGATTTCATATGAGCCGACATTATCCCTTTCCGGCTTAGAAATCAATTTGAGCCGGCGCAGAGTTATCAATAACGGTCAGGAAATTGAACTGACCGTCAAAGAGTACGATATACTCTGCTTGCTCGCAGCCAATAAAGGTCGTGTTCTTACATACGAGCAGATTTATGATAAGGTGTGGGGCGAAATATCAGCAGGCAATGAAAAGGATACCGTAGGCTTTCACATTCGGAATCTTCGTAAAAAACTTTGTGATACAAACTCTCACTTTTCCATAGATAGTGTTCGTGAGATCGGCTACCGCTTTAACAGTCAGTAAGCAGTCCCTCGTAGTTCATAATGAATTGCGAGGGATTATTCATTTTCTAAGACGGTATGTCGGAATTTGATAAATCCCTGCAAATGTTGATTTTATACGACTGTTAAGAGCAATATCGTGTCTAAACTTGCGACTGGACTTTGCATTTTCTACGAGTTATCTTCGTAATATCTCGGCATTATACTACTGGAATGTTTATCATAAACAGGGCATGATTTATGGCAGAATGGGCAGTCGTTCTCGTGCCATTTATTAGGTCTTGCTTGGATACGAATATGTTTAACTCCATTCTTATCAGAGTAAAGATTACAATTTTTTATAACTGTGTTCTTGACATTAAGGACACTTTTGCATAATGTATTAACTGAAGCCACTTGTGAATACTCCTTTTGTGTTTTTCTTCGCAGTTAATACATTAAAGGACACAAGTGTTTTTTCAATATGGTGTTGTTAATTTATGGTGTTAGGCTTCCACCATTATGCCAGAAGCCTCATATAAATTTATTGGGAAGAGTTACCGATCAAGTTTTCTCAGAATCCGAAGAATGGGATATTGATACGGTGTCAGAAACTATTGCATCGGAATATGAAAGAGCAACGAATCTTTCGATAAATAAAGAGAAGCAGAATTTGCCAATAGAAGAAAAACGAACGATAGATGTTAAAGAAATACGAGAATGGCTGAACTTTATTATTACGATTATATCAGTTGTTTTGGGAGTTACGAATTCTTCAGCAACAACGATAAATAATTACAATTATACACAACAAGTCAATAATTATTACATCGTTGGAATGGGATATGATGCGAAGGAGCTAAATACGACTAAATATAGAATCGTTAATAGAGAATCTATTGTACGACTGAAGCATGACTGCCATTCGATTGTAATTGAAAAGCTTGAGGAAGGGAAAGTTGTTAGAATTATAGATAAATATAAAAAGTGGCGACAGATAATTTGGGAGAATGAAGATGGTGAAGAATGTATGGGGTGGATTCAAAATTATAGATTAACTGAGTTTAAAGTGCCTAGAAATAAATGATGTATATTTGATGAAATAGAATCTATAAGTGAAGGAAGTATTATGTGTGGTAGATATTATATTGATTCTGATATGGCAGATGAAATCGAAAAAGTAGTGCATGATATAGACCAACGGATCCGGCAGGAACATTTTGCAGGAGATATCTTTCCAACCAATGTAGCACCGATCATTGAAAAATCAGAACATGGATTGAAACTGGATGTTTGCAAGTGGGGATATCCATTGTCACAAGGAAAGAATCTGGTTATAAATGCAAGAGCAGAATCTGTTATGGACAAACCTTCTTTTCGAAATGGAATCCTCTATCACCGCATTTTGATACCGGCAAGTGGGTTCTATGAATGGAATCGGTTAAAAGAGAAAAATACATTTTCCAGATATGATGCACCAGTATTGTATATGGCTGGCTTCTGTGATTGGTTTGAGAATGAACGACGATTTGTGATTATGACTACAGCAGCCAATGAATCTATGATAAAAGTACATGATCGTATGCCGCTGATATTGGAAAAAGGACAGCTGAAAGATTGGTTCGATGACAGGAAAATGGAGCAAATTCTGCATCAGGTACCGGTTCAGCTAAAACGAGAGGCAGAATACGAACAGCAGAGCTTATTCTTATAATGGTTCAGAGGAGAAATAGAAAGATGCAAATATTTGTTGATGCAGATGCCTGCCCAGTGGTTGCGATCATTGAAAAGATTGCAAAAGATAATAGTGTTCCGGTAATGTTGTTGTGTGATACAAACCATGTTCTGTCATCGACTTATAGTAAAGTTGTTGTTGTCGGTGCAGGAGCAGATGCAGTAGATTATAAACTGATTAGTATCTGCATAAAGGAGATATTGTCGTATCACAGGACTATGGTGTGGCTGCAATGGCATTGGGAAAAGGTGCTTATGCTATTCATCAATCAGGTAAATGGTACACGGATGATAATATTGATCAGATGCTAATGGAACGTCACCTGGGTAAAAAAGCCAGAAGAAGTTCCCGTAAATGTCATGTCAAGGGACCGAAGAAGCGGACGGAGGAAGATGATGAAAGATTCGCTCAGTCTTTTGAAAAAATGCTTTTGATGGCACGGGAGAAAGAAGGCAGATGAGGAATTGTAGATGCAGAGGAACGACAGAAGCTATAAAGACTTAAAACAAAAACAGAAGAGTGCAATAGCAGATAAAACATACAAAATGCACTTGAAGTTTTATCTTGAGAATCAGCGAATACATACGCTACAAGGTGTTATGAAAATGGAGTAGACCAACAGGTAGTGCAGAAACTCTTAGGTCACTCAATATTGGCAATGACAACCGATTTATACACTCACGTTTCAGAAGAGAAGAAAAAAGAAGAAGTAGCTGAACTGAAAATATTGGCTTAAATTTGGAGTAAAAATAGAGTAAATCAGAAGATAAATAGCGAAAAACAGCGTAAAACCAACATTCTCAAGTAGATATAAATATTGTTCAGAAATAAATATTTCAAAAAACGAGGATGTGCATTTTGCATATCCTCGCTTGCGTTATAAGAGACTATTTTTTCTTTTTCTGTAACATCTGCATCATCTGCAGCATTTTATCTGCTTTTACACGTTCTGCTTCGGACATATTCTGCTTTAATAATTCAATTAATAAAGTTGTTTCAGTATTCGAAAATGTCATACCGTTTTGTTTGGCATTATTGGCGGCGTTCATGACCGTGGAAGCCATGGATTTGGCATCCTTTGTATCAGTATTATTAGAAGCAAAATCCATAAGAAACTGCAGCTTTTCCGGTGAAATATCATTTAAGGCAGGATTGCCTTTCAAAAAGTCTAAATTCATAAAATCCTCCGTTCTTAACAAGTTGACAGGGAACCATAAAATAACAAATGATAAAGTGATGAAATCAGGAAAACAGGGTATCATAAGCAGACAGCATCTGATACATATTTAAAAAGTTTTCAATATTTTCTTTCTCGCCGGGTGTACACTGTTCGCTGATATCGGTAAGCATCTGAAACATCCGCTCCTGGGGAGAATGGCTGCTGACTTCCTGAATCGTAAGCGTGTCATTGGAAAAAGCTGGGCTGTTTTTTGTAGTTCCATATATTTGATGAGAAGCGCAAAGGGACGCTGCTGACCGGCGGAAAGATATGGAATCATGGTTTTCATAATCTGTAACTGGTGGTTTTGTAACTGCGAGTCAAAGAAGGTTGGTTTATACTCAGAATCCATAAAATAATCCTTTTTCTTTTAAATTATGATGGAACAGCGGAAAATATAACTTTGACGCATATAATAAAATGTAGAACCTTTTTATAGAAACAGGAAAGGATTTGATGCCAGCATGGGAAAATTAATCATTGACGGAAATGAAGTATATGAAATAGATGAAGAATGTATGAAGAAAAAAGAAACGGAAAAGAAGAAACTGACCGCACCGGAAAAAGGCGGTCAAAGATATGACAGAACAAAGAATGTGTCTTGACACATTCTTGTGCCTGCGGCGGTCGCTTGCGACATCTACCTTATACGCCGCAGTGCGCATCCTCGCGGAGCATTTTTTTGCTTTACAGGAAAGCAATTTCCTGTAAAGTGAAAAAGGGACCTCGTTGAGAGGCCCCCGCTTTGCAGACGAATTAGCATCCACAACCGTTGTTGTTAAATCCGAAGCTGTCACCACAGCCACCACAGAAGAGCAACAGTAAAATAATCCAGATACAGCTGTCGTTGCCGCATCCATTGCCACATCCTCCAAATCCATTGTTGCCGCAGCAGGAGAGTAACAGGATAATCCAGATTAAAGAACAGCAGTTATTTCCTTCGTTACATCCACATCCGCAGCCAGTAGCAGCTAAATCACTCATTTTCAAATCCTCCAAAATTTATCTTACACTTCATAATATGGAAGAAGTAAAAATGTGTGACTAAATTATTCTGAAATTTTTTCGATGCCGGAAATGTCCGGGTGAATTGTCAGGGAATAATTCGTATAGTAAATGACATAACCGGCAACAGCACCGTTTGGTTTCTTTACATTTTTACGCTGTAAATAATCGATTTCAATTTTTTCGTTATCACGGCCGGAAGAATAGTAGCCTGCCAGTCTGCCGGCCTCTTCAAAAGTCCGATCCGGCAGCTCCCTGCCTTCGGTTTTTACAATAACATGGGAGCCGGGCATTCCTTTGGCGTGGAACCACCAGTCATTTCCGTTGGCAACCTTGAAAGTAAGTTCGTCATTCTGGAAATTATTTTTTCCAACATAAATATCAAAGCCATCACTGGAACGATAATGGAATGGTTTACTTTTGGATTTTTGTTTTTTCTTACCGCTCATTTTCCTGCGGATATAGCCATAGGTTTCCAGCTCGTCCCGGATCTGGGCAAGGTCGTCTTCGGATTCTGCAATGGCAAGCGCAGCCTGAATGGTCTGTAAGTGTGCTATTTCTGCCTTGGTTTCTTCGGTCTGGGTATTTAATGCTTCAAAGGTACGCTTTAATTTATTGTACCGGGCAAAATATTTTTTTGCATTGTCCAGTGGAGAAAGTGTTTCATCCAGAGGAATGGTAAGCATTTCACCGGTATAGTAATTTGGCACCTCTACTGATTTGGCTCCTTCGGTAACCTGATAGCCGTAGGTATTTAATAATTCGCCGTATACTTTAAATTTATCACGTTTTTCCGTATCTTTTAACTGTTTTAACTGTAAATCCAGTTTTTTGCTGCTTCGCTCTAAGTGAGTGGATACAATTTTACGCAAATCCACAGATTTTTGACGCATACGGGTGTAGAGGCTGCGGCTGGCATAAAATTGTTCTAATACGGCGGAAATAGAATCTGCCGGTTCAATGTGATAGCCTTCCGTATGTTCATAGCGGGTTGGTAAGATGGCAGCATATTCTGCCGGTTCTTCTCCTTTATAAAGAATACATGGCTTGAAGTTGGCGTTTCCGACATCCTCCATCAGCCAGCTGAAATTATGATAAAGGTGCAGCAGTGCGTCTTCTTCTAAGGTATTAATCGGTGTATCTGCATCTAAAGAAGCACGGTAACAGATTTCTGCTGCAACCTGTCCACTGATTCCGGTAAAAGCAGAAGTAAGTGCTTTGGCAAGTGGCAGTGGAAGAGAAGACGCCTTTTCACAGAACTGTTCATAGGAACAGTCAAGGGGATTCCGCTTGTTCTGGGTCTCCGGGATAAAATATTCTCTTCCCGGCAGAACTTCACGGACGGAACTCATCTGGGATGGAACCCGTTTGATGCTGTCAATAATGCGTTCGTTTTCATCACAGAAAATAATATTGCTGTATTTCCCCATTAATTCTATAATCAGGTTTTTCTTTTTCAGGTCACCCATTTCATCCAAATGCTCGACCGTAATCCGGATGATTCGTTCTAATCCGGGCTGACTGATGGCAATAATCCGGCCGTTGGCAATATGTTTTCGTAATACCATGCAGAAATTCGGTGCAGTCATGGGACTGACTTTATTCTGAGCTGTAAGATAGATATAAGGCAGGGAAGCACTGGCGCTTAAAGAAAGCCGGTACTGGCCGGATGGTGCCTTTATGGTAAGCAGCAGCTCGTCTGCCTCAGGCTGGGCTATTTTGCTGATTCGTCCATTTAAGATTGTCTGATTTAATTCTGCAGTAAGTGCAGCTACGGTAATTCCGTCTAGCGCCATATAATATGACCTCCTTTGGAAAGAATAGATTCTTTTACAGGATTTTATTATAAAGAAATCTTTCTAAAATTTCAATAAATACGGCATTTTGAATTTGACTAATAAAGAAAATTCTACTATAATACATATATCTATGCATTAGGAGGCAGCTATGATTAAAAGTATGACCGGCTTCGGCAGGTGTGAGATAGAGGAAGACAACCGTAAGATAACGGTAGAGATTAAATCAGTAAATCACCGCTATCTGGATGTAAATGTTAAGCTTCCTAAAAAATTAAGTTTCTTTGAAAGTGCCGTGCGTAACTTAATCAAAGAATACATACAGCGTGGAAAAGTAGATATCTTCATTACCTGTGAAGATTTCAACGAAGCCAACTTCTCACTGAAATACAACGAAGAACTTGCTGGCGAATATTTAAAATATTTACAGCAGATGGCAGAGCATTTCCAGCTGGAAAATGATATCCGTGTCAGCACATTGTCACGTTATCCGGATGTTTTTATAATGGAAGAACAGGATAATGACGAAGAAGAACTTTGGGCACTTCTTGAGAAGACATTGCGTAATGCATGTGAGGCATTTGTTGAAACCAGAGAAAAAGAAGGCGAGAATTTAAAAACTGACCTTCTGAATAAATTAGATGAAATGATTGGCTATGTGGACTTTATCGAAGAACGTTCTCCAATCGTTATGAAAGAATACCGTGAGCGATTAGAAACCAAGGTAAAAGAAATTTTAGAAGATAAGCAGATGGATGATGCAAGAATTGCAACGGAGGTTACAATATTTGCTGATAAAATATGTGTGGATGAAGAAACTGTCCGCTTAAAGAGCCATATTGAAGCGATGAAAGCTGCTTTAACAGGCGGTGGAACCGTTGGAAGGAAGCTTGACTTCATTGCTCAGGAGATGAACCGGGAAGCAAATACGATTCTTTCCAAGGCAAGTGATCTTGCAATTTCAGATACCGGTATTAATCTGAAAACGGATATTGAAAAAGTCCGCGAACAGATTCAGAATATTGAATAAATGATTTCCGTAAACCCTGTAGTAAGAATGGAATGGTGAAAAATGGCAGCACTTATGAATATTGGATTTGGAAATGTAGTAAATACAGATAAGATTGTTGCTGTGATTCAGCCGGATTCTGCACCTGCCAAGCGCATGATTCAGAAAGCCAAAGAAGAAGAGTGCGTGGTGGATGCAACCCAGGGAAGACGTACCCGTGCGGTGATTATTACCAACGCCGGATATATCGTTCTTTCTGCGTTACAGCCGGATACACTGACTGGCAGATTTAACGAGATTAGTGGAAATAAACTGAGTGAGGAATAGTAAATGAAAAGAAAAGGTATATTAACCGTAGTATCCGGTTTCTCCGGTGCCGGCAAAGGCACTGTGATGAAAGCTCTGATGGCAGAGTATAAGGATACGTATGCATTATCTGTTTCAGCTACCACGAGAAATCCGAGACCAGGAGAAGTGGATGGTGTTGATTATTTCTTTCGTACCAAAGAAGAATTTGAACAGATGATAGCAGACAATGCGTTAATTGAGCATGCCTGTTATGTAGGAAATTATTATGGTACACCAAAAGCCTATGTAGATGAACAGTTAGAGGCTGGAAAAGATGTAATTCTTGAGATAGAGATTCAGGGAGCACTTGACGTAAAGAAACGTTTCCCGGACACCATCTTAATCTTTGTAACACCACCGGATGCGGATGAATTAAAGAACCGCCTGGTGAATCGTGGAACTGAAGATATGGCAACCATCAATGCAAGATTAAGCAGAGCATCCCAGGAAGCAGAGTTTATGAATCAGTATGATTACATTGTGGTGAACGATACCGTCCCTGCATGTGTGGAGAATATCCACAGCATCATTGAGAACGAGCATGATTGTGCATCACGTAATATAAATTTCATCAATAAAATCAGAGAAGAGCTGAAGTGCTTTTCGAAAGGAGAATAAATTATGATACATCCATCTTATGTTGAGTTAATGAAGGTCGTAAATAACGACGTTGAAATCGGAGAAGAACCGGTCGTAAACAGCAGATATTCTATTGTAATTGCTACTGCAAAGAGAGCAAGACAGATTATCGGTGGAGATGAACCATTGGTTGAAAATGCCAAAGGAAAGAAACCACTTTCTATCGCAGTAGAAGAGCTTTATACCGGAAAGGTAAAAATCATGGGAGAAGATGCTGTTTCAGAAGATAACGAGTAGCATAGCGGGGTTGCCAACATGGTTTGGTAACCCTTTCATCATGTAAGAGAAAAATATATACAGGACTTTTTCCTGTTACGGAGGAATGAATGAATATTTTCTTTGTATCACTGGGTTGTGATAAGAATCTGGTAGATTCAGAATATATGCTTGGTATGATCCGTGATGCCGGATATACCATTATTGATGATGAAACGCAGGCAGATGTGATAGTAATTAATACCTGTTGTTTTATCAATGATGCCAAAGAAGAGAGTATTAACACAATACTTGAAATGGCAGAATATAAGAAAACCGGACATGCAAAGGCATTGATTGTAACCGGGTGCCTTGCCCAGCGTTACCGGAGTGAGATTGAGGAAGAAATACCGGAAGTAGATGCAATTCTTGGAACTAATTCCTATGATAATATTGTTTCTGCTGTGAAAGAAGTTATGGCAGGAAAACATTATACCAATTTAAATTCACTGGAAGGACTTCCGACCTTGCATACCAAACGATGTGTTACCACCGGTGGACATTATGCCCATTTAAAAATTGCAGAAGGCTGTAACAAACGCTGTACTTACTGCATCATTCCATATATCAGAGGTAACTACCGCAGTATTCCGATCGAAGAACTGGTAGCAACAGCCAGAGAACTGGTAGAGGGCGGTGTAAAGGAGCTGATTCTGGTAGCCCAGGAGACCACCCTTTACGGAATTGATCTCTATGGAAAAAAATCCCTGCACCGGCTTTTGGATGAATTAAACAAGATTCCGGGATTGTACTGGATTCGTATTCTTTACTGTTATCCGGAAGAAATTGATGATGAACTGATTGAAGCAATCAAACGAAATGATAAAGTCTGCCATTATCTGGATATTCCGATTCAGCATGCAAATTCAGATGTATTAAAGAGAATGGGAAGAAAGACCAATAAGGATGACCTTGTTCGTATTATTCATCATCTGCGGGAAGAAATTCCGGATATTACGCTCCGGACCACTTTAATTTGTGGCTTCCCGGGAGAGACAGAAGAGCAGCATAAAGAGCTGTTGGAATTCGTACAGGAAATGAAATTTGACCGTCTGGGCGCATTTACCTATCTCCGGAAGAAGGAACGAAAGCAGCTGAGATGGAAAATCAGATTCCGGAAGAGACGAAAAAACTGTGGCAACAGGAAGTCATGGAGCTTCAGGAAGAAATTATTTTTGAGAAAAATGAAGATATGGTTGACCGTGAACTTTATGCTTTTATCGAAGGAAAAGTTGCAGATGAGAATGCTTATGTAGGAAGAACCTACCGTGATGCGCCATCTATTGACGGATATATTTTTGTAAATACAGAGGAAAACTTAATGACCGGAGACTTTGCCAAAGTAAAAGTAACCGGAGCTTATGAATATGATTTGATAGGAGAATTAGCATGAATTTACCAAACAAATTAACAATTTTCAGAGTAATTTTGATTCCGTTTTTTGTAGTGTTTATGTTGGCACCGATTTGTCCGGGTTATGCAAATTATATTGCTGTAGCAATCTTTATTGTAGCAAGTCTTACAGACCTTTTGGATGGGAAGATTGCAAGAAAGTATAATCTTGTGACAGATTTCGGCAAATTTATGGACCCGCTTGCGGATAAACTGCTGGTATGTGCCGCAATGATCTGCCTGATTGAAACCGGACAGCTTGCAGCCTGGATTGTAATCGTAATTATCAGCCGTGAGTTTATCATCAGTGGTTTCCGTCTGGTAGCAGCTGATAACGGCGTTGTAATTGCAGCCAGCTACTGGGGCAAATTTAAGACCACATTCCAGATGCTTATGGTCATTGTATTGATTCTTAATTTTGATAACTGTTACTTCCAGTTATTAGGAACCGTACTTACTTATATTGCACTGGTATTAACGGTTGTATCTCTAATTGATTATCTCTGGAAAAACAGAGCTGTTTTAAAAGAACAGAAATAAAGAGGATTCCCATGGAAAAAAGACAGGAAAATCTGGAAGATAAAATTGTAAAAAGGCTGACGGAGAATCATTTATCCATTGCTGCCGCAGAATCCTGTACCGGAGGACTTGTAGCCGCAACTTTGATTAATGTGCCGGGTGCTTCGGATGTGCTGGAAGAATCTTATATCACATACTCGGATGCGGTAAAGCATAAAGTACTAGGTGTATCGGAAGAAACCTTACAGAAACACACTGCAGTAAGTAAAGAAGTAGCAGAAGAAATGGTTCGTGGCGTAACAAAAGTTGCCGGTACGAATGTCGGAATCTCAGTAACCGGTATTGCAGGTCCAGGCGGTGGAAGTGAAAAGTTCCCGGTAGGACTGGTATACATTGGTTATAAAATTAATGATTTTGTGAAAGTTATACGTTATGTATTTTCCGGAGACCGTAGTGAAGTGCGTATGCATGCGGTGGAGACGGCATTGCAGGAACTGAATGATTTACTGATAAAAGAGGGATTTTGATGAGAATAATAGCCGGAAAAGGAAGAAGCCTTCCATTGAAAACAATTGAAGGGATAGACACAAGACCGACAACAGACCGTATTAAGGAAACGCTTTTTAATATGCTGCAATACGAGATTGCGGACTGCCGGTTCTTAGATTTGTTTGCAGGAAGCGGACAGATTGGATTGGAAGCTGTCAGTCGTGGAGCGAAAGAAGCTGTTTTTGTGGAAAGTGGGAAAAAAGCAGCAGCATGTATACAGGATAATATTAACTTTACCAAATTTAATGACCAGTGCCGTTTACTGCAGATGGACGTCATGGCAGCTATCCGGAGTCTGGAAGGGAAAGGGGCATTCCAGATTATTTTCATGGATCCGCCTTACAATCAGGAGCTGGAAAAGGATGTGCTGATGCTACTTTCGAAATCGACCCTGGTAGATGAAGATACGGTAATTATTGTAGAAGCGTCCCTAAAGACGGGTTTTGAGTATCTTGAGGAGCTTGGTTTTACACTTGATAAATGCAAAAAATATAAGACAAATTTACATGCCTTTATATCCAGAAAGGAATAACCTATGATGAAAAAAGCAATCTATCCGGGCAGCTTTGACCCGGTCACAAATGGTCATGTTGACATGATTGAACGTGCTTCGAAAATAGTGGACGAGCTGGTTGTGGGAGTTTTAAATAACAGTGCAAAAAACTCGTTGTTTTCTTTAGATGAACGTGTTAGTATGTTAAAAGAGATAACAAAAGATATGCCGAATGTAACAGTTGCTTCTTTTGATGGTCTTTTAGTTGACTTTATGGAAAAAATTGATGCAACCATTATCGTCAGAGGATTGCGTGCGGTAACGGACTTTGAATATGAACTTCAGATTGCACAGTCGAACCATCGTGTAAATCCAAAGATAGATACGGTATTTCTTACAACGAATGTAAAATATTCCTATCTCAGCTCTACAATTGTAAAGGAATATGCTTCTTATGGTGGCGATATTTCTCATTTTGTCCCACCACAGTTTATAGAGCGGATTTATGATAAATATAATATCAAAAAATAAGGAGTGTGGACGATGAGTAGCAGAATGGAACAAATCATAGAAGAAATCGAAGAATATATTGATAATTGCAAATATCAGCCATTATCCAGTACAAAAATTGTTGTTAATAAGGATGAGTTAGAAGAACTCCTGACGGAATTAAAAATGAAAACGCCAGAAGAAATCAAGCGTTATCAGAAGATTATCAGCAACAAAGAAGCTATTCTGGCAGATGCCCAGGCAAAAGCAGATGCCATCATTGCTCAGGCACAGGTACAGACCAGCGAGCTTGTCAGTGAACACCAGATTATGCAACAGGCTTATGCCCAGGCAAATGAGGTTGTTATGATTGCTACCAAGCAGGCACAGGAGATTCTTGATAAAGCAACCAATGATGCCAATAATATCCGTATGGGTGCAATTCAGTATACGGACAGCAGTCTTAAGAATATTGAAGAAATTTTAAGTCATGCCATTGAAGGTTCACAGGCAAGATATGATAATCTGATTCATACCCTTCAGGGTTGTCTGGATGTTGTAACGGCAAACCGGAATGAACTGCTTCCAGAGGAAGAAGAGGCTTCTTCCGGACAGGCAAAACAGGAAACAACAGCAGAGCCTGCCACACAGGAAGCTCCGGCAAATGAGACTCCGGAAGAGTAATATATATTTATCCTGCCGGATATATCATGTACCCCAGAAGGAAAGCACAGAATGCAAGACTGATTCGGACCAGCAGATAATATTTCATGGAGAGCTTCTGGCATGCAACCATGGAATAGGTCTGGGCGAAGCCACATAATCCGCCAAAAGAGGTAAGACTTAAAATTAAGGCATAAGCAAGTTGTGGAGAGAGAGCTTCTTCAGAAATCTGCCGGATTCCATTAGTAACTTCCAATGGAATACAAAGTGGTAATTGTAAGAGCTTTTGTGGCACATAAAAGGTAATCTGTTCTAACAGAATAGAAAAGAGCATGATATATCCACCGAGTTTACAAAGAATTTCAAAACCGTTCATGATACCGGCATCTATGATTGAAAAGTTTAATTTTAATCGTGGTGCCGTTTCTTTTTGCGTTAGACTTTTTCGTTGAAGGGCATAAAGAATGCGGCAGAGAATCAGTGGCGGCAGATAGAGAATCCCAAATGTTGGCAATAAAAGACTGTCCTGCCGAAGCGTGTCATGAACAATGTAGCTTGCAATAAACATAGGACTGATATTGTTACAGATTGCAAAGAGAATGGTTGCTTCTTCCTTTGATAATTGATTTTCCTCTAACATTTGGGCACAGATACGGCTTCCCATAGGAAAACCAAATAGAAATCCTGACAGAAGTGGAAAACAGGCATTTCTGCTGCAGGGAATCAGGAGATGGATGAATGGATAGAGGATTCCTGAAATATGATAAAAAACTCCGGATGAAATCAGAATATTGGATAGAATGGCAAAAGGAAGCAATGCAGGCAGAATATTCTGATACCAGAGCATAAGGCCATTTGCTGCGGCTGATACCGTAAGCATGGGATGCACAAATAATAATATTAAGCACAAAAAAAGAATCAGAAGAGAAATAGTTTTTTTCATAGTTCAATATATTGTATAAAATAACTTTTATGCGGATTATTATGAAGAAGAAAATTTGTGTCATTATTCTCTTTTTTTTGCTGTTGGTCATAGACTGCAGCCTGTTACAGCAGATTCAAAAGCGGGCAGCCTTTTATATAGCATTTGAACAACAGGAGTTCTTTCAGAAACTTCGGAATCAGGAAGTCTCTCCGGAAACGGTGTTAAAATTCAGGAAATATGAGTCTGAAGATGGTGAGGCTCAGGACGATATGACATTTACCCGCTATCTTCTGGCATATTATGCTTCAGATTTAACAGAAAAAAACGAGCTGAAAGATGTATACAAAAGATTGCTGCATTTTCATAAAGAAGAAATTGAAAAGCAGGAAGCCTATTTAGACAGTATCTGGTCTGACATTGTCTATTTTCCGGTTCCGGATACCATCTGGGACGAAGAGAAAAAAGTAACTTTTGGAGACACCTGGATGCAGAGCCGCACTTATGGTGGAGACAGAGGACATGAAGGCTGTGATATTATGGCAGATATCAATGAGCGGGGAAATTACCCGGTAATCAGTGTCTGCGATGGAACCATAGAGCAGATGGGCTGGCTGGAACTTGGGGGTTACCGTATCGGAATCCGGAGTCCTCATGGAGCATATTTCTACTATGCACATCTGTCGGATTATGCAGAGGGACTTTCCATCGGAGACGAGGTTCATGCCGGAGAGCTGATTGCATTTATGGGAGATACCGGATATTCTAAGACAGAAGGAACCGCAGGTAATTTTGATGTGCATCTTCATTTTGGAATTTATTTAAATGATGAAAATAAACGGGAGTTTAGTGTAAATTCCTATTCCATCCTGCAATATCTCTATCAGGAGAAGAAAATATTACATTATCAATATTAAGATTTAAATTAGAATTTGAATTATAAGAAACACGCTTTGCGAGCTTCTGGAGTTATCGCGGTGTCTGCTAAATCAGAGTAGTAAAGGAACGTATCAGAATGAAAGATTTGAGATTAGATAAATTTTTAACAGAAATGGGCAAGGGAAGCAGGAGTCAGGTGAAAACATATATTTCCAAGGGACGTGTTACCGTAAATGGAGAAATCATCAAACGTCCGGAATACAAGATTTCACCGGAAAAGGATATTGTTAACCTCGAAGGCGAAAAGGTTAATTATTCCCAATGGGAATATTATATGCTAAATAAGCCTGCCGGCTGTGTCAGTGCCACGGAAGATAAGCATTTTCCAACTGTAGTTTCCTTCATAGAAGATGCTGTAAGAAAAGATTTGTTTCCGGTAGGCAGACTGGATAAGGATACGGAAGGGCTGCTCCTTATCACCAATGACGGTGCGTTGGCTCATGAGCTTTTATCTCCGAAGAAACATGTGGCAAAAACTTATTATGCCAGAATAGAAGGAAAAGTGACTGCTGAAGATGTTACGGCTTTTCGGAAGGGTCTTGATATCGGAGAGAAAAACCTTACAAAGCCTGCTGAACTTGTGATTTTAAAAAGTGATTCAGAATCAGAAATTGAAGTTACTATTACCGAGGGAAAATATCATCAGATTAAGCGGATGTTTGAAAAAACAGGAAAAAAGGTCATTTATTTAAAGCGGCTTTCCATGGGAAACTTAAAGCTGGACGAAACCCTGGCAACAGGAGCGTATCGTCCGTTGACAGAGTCAGAATTACAGGCATTAAAGGAAGGATAAGAGAATGCAGAACGGTTTTTTACCAATTTCAAGAAAAGATATGGAAGAAGCAGGGATAAAGCAGCTGGATTTCGTCTATATATGCGGAGATGCATATGTAGACCATCCTTCCTTTGGACATGCTATTATCAGTAGAATATTGCAGGCACATGGTTATACCGTGGGTATCATTGCACAGCCGGATTATCGTGACAAGGAAAGCGTAACCATATTGGGCGAGCCACGGCTTGGCTTTTTAGTTTCCGGTGGGAATATGGATTCCATGGTAAACCATTATTCTGTATCGAAAAAGAGACGTGCCCATGATGCATTTTCACCGGGTGGCGTTATGGGAAAACGCCCGGATTATGCAGTGGTAAGTTACTGCAATCTGATCCGTCAGACCTATAAACATAATCCAATCATTATCGGCGGTATTGAAGCAAGTCTTAGAAGACTTGGGCATTATGATTACTGGTCTAATAAGGTAAAACGTTCCATTCTTCTGGACTCCGGTGCTGATTTGATTTCTTATGGAATGGGCGAGCACAGCATTGTTGAAATTGCAGATGCGTTAGCTTCCGGTCTTGCGGTAAAGGATATTACTTATATCGATGGAACTGTTTTTAAGACCCGAAATAAAGAAGATATTTATGATGCCTTGGAATTGCCGTCTTTTAATAAAATCAAAGAGGACAAGACAGCGTATGCCAAGAGCTTTTACCTTCAGTATCAGAATACAGACCCTTTTACGGCAAGAAGAATTTATGAAACCTATGATGAGAAAATGTTTGTCGTACAGAACCCTCCGGCAAAACCATTGACCCAGATGGAAATGGATGATATCTACGCACTGCCGTATATGAGAACCTATCATCCAATCTATGAAAAGGATGGTGGTGTACCGGCTATTGAAGAAGTAAAATTTTCACTGGTCAGTAACCGTGGCTGCTTTGGTGGCTGCAGTTTTTGTGCTTTAACTTTTCATCAGGGCAGAATTATTCAGACCAGAAGTCATGAATCCATTCTTGCAGAAGCAAAAAAGATGACACAGGATAAGGATTTTAAAGGATATATCCATGATGTAGGTGGCCCGACTGCTAATTTCAGGGCACCGGCATGTACGAAGCAGCTCACAAAGGGAGTTTGCAAGAACCGGCAATGTCTGTTCCCGACACCATGTAAAAATCTTGTTGCTGACCATAGTGATTATATCAGTCTTCTTCGTAAATTACGGAATATCAAAGGCGTGAAAAAAGTATTTGTCCGTTCCGGTATCCGTTTTGACTATCTTTTATGTGATACGAAAAATAATTTTCTGGAAGAACTTTGTAAATATCATGTCAGCGGACAGCTAAAGGTGGCGCCGGAGCATATTTCAGACCCGGTATTACAGAAAATGGGAAAACCTCCCGTTTCCGTTTATAATGAATTTGTCCGCAAGTATCATGATATGAATGAACGGTTAGGATTAAAACAGTATCTGGTACCATATCTGATGTCCTCCCATCCTGGTTCGACCCTGCAGGAGGCAGTAGATTTGGCTGAGTATTTAAGAGATTTAGGTTATATGCCTCAGCAGGTACAGGATTTCTATCCGACCCCATCCACCATATCGACCTGTATGTACTATACCGGTTTAGATCCGCGGACCATGGAGCCGGTATATGTAGCAACCAATCCGCATGAGAAAGCCATGCAGCGTGCACTGATACAGTATCGTAATCCGGAAAATTATGATTTGGTGCATGAAGCGTTAGTTAAGACGAACCGGACGGATTTAATCGGCTTTGATGCCCATTGCCTCATCCGTCCAAGAAAGCTTGCCAAAGAAGAAGCATTTTCGGATAAGAAAAAGACGAAGCGGACACTGAATCAAAATCAGACAAAGTATAAAACTGGAAATTCCAGAAATACAGAAAAATATTCGGGAAAGACTTCCAGTCAGAATACGAAGAAGAAGCATACGATTCGAACCGTTCATAAAAAGAAATAGTAAGGATATGTTATGAAAACATTTATCATTAAAGAAAATGAAGCAGGACAACGTTTTGATAAATATTTAAAAAAGCTTTTAAAAGAAGCACCGTCAAGCTTTGTCTATAAAATGCTTCGGAAAAAGAATATTGTATTAAATGGAAAAAAGGCAGATGGATCCGAAAAACTGAATGCCAGAGATGAGGTAAAGCTGTTTTTAGCAGATGAAACTTATGATAAGTTTGCAGGAGCAGAGGTAAAAGAAAGTTTTCCAACCACAGCACTGGATATCGTTTATGAAGATGAAGATATTTTAATCATCAATAAACCTGCAGGAATGCTGTCACAGAAGGCACAGCCATCCGATATTTCTGCCAACGAATATATTATCGGATATCTTCTTCAAAGCAGAGCTCTTAAGGAAACGGATTTGCGGACCTTCCGGCCGTCCGTCTGCAACCGTCTTGACCGCAATACTTCAGGACTTCTGACAGCCGGAAAGACGTTAAAGGGATTGCAGGATTTATCCGAGACATTGAAAAAAAGAACCGTAAAGAAATATTATCTCTGTCTGGTAGCTGGATGCATTACAGTACCGCAGCATTTAAAGGGTTATCTTATGAAGGATGAAAGGCAGAATCGGGTATTTATTTCAAAGGAAAAAACAGAGGATGCACTCTGTATCGAAACCGAGTATGAGCCACTGGAAGTATATCAGGATGTCACACTGCTGCAGGTGCATCTGATTACCGGACGCAGCCATCAGATCCGTGCCCATTTAGCATCCATTGGTCATCCGATTATCGGAGACAGTAAATATGGTAATGAAAAAATCAATCATTTTTACCGGGAACGCACCGGCGTAAAACATCAGCTTTTACATGCTTATCGTATGATATTTGCAGATGGCAGATGTGTAGAAGCAGCTCCACCGGATGATTTTAATAAGGCTATTTGTTATGCAAATCAGAATGCCACAGAGCAGTAATTGTTTTTAACGAAAGACTACTGATGTTACAGGAAGGATGAATAAGTAAGATGAAAGTATATCTGATGCGGCATGGAGAAACCGATTACAATAAAAAAGGACTGATACAGGGAACACTTGACATTCCATTAAATGAATTCGGACTGGAATTAGCCGAAAAGACCAAAGAGGGATTCCAAAACGAAGGATTGACTTTTGACTACTGTTATTGCAGTCCGTTAATTCGTGCCAGACAGACGGCAGGGATTATTCTGCGAGGAACGGACACCCCGATTTCCTATGATGAACGTATCCGTGAAATGAACTTCGGAGAAGGGGAAGGACAGAAGCTTGCTGATCTCAGCTGGAATCCGGCCCTTAAAAATATTGATGCTTTATTTCATGCGCCGGAACAGTATCGTGCCACGGAACAGGGCGAAAGCTACGAAGCATTACTTGGCAGGGTGGAAGATTTTTTAAAGCATGAAATCCTTCCACTGGAAGAAAAAATGAAGCGTGTGCTCATCTGCTGTCATGGTGGAATCATCCGGGCATTTCTTGCATACATAAAAGGACTTGAAATCAAGGATTTCTGGAACAGCCACCAGCCAAACTGCAGTGTAAATATATTAGAAGTAAAGAATCAGAAAATAAGGATTCTCGAAGAACATAAAATTTATTACACACTGCCGGAAGAAAAGAAAGGAAGTATACTCTGATGCCAACTTGGAATTCCAGAGGATTAAGAGGTTCTACGTTAGAGGAATTTATCAACCGGACCAATGAAAAATATGCAGAGCATAATTTAGCAATGATACAGAAAATTCCGACACCGATTACACCAATTAATATTGATAAAGAAACAAGACATATTACCCTTGCCTATTTTGACCAGAAAAGTACCGTAGATTATATCGGGGCAGTACAGGGCATTCCGGTCTGCTTTGATGCCAAGGAATGTCACACCGATACGTTTCCTCTTGCCAATGTGCATGCTCACCAGATTCAGTTTATGCAGGATTTTGAAAATCAGCAGGGTATTTCTTTTATTCTGATATTTTATACCCAACGGGATGAATTTTACTATATGCCATTCCGACAGCTTTATGAATTCTGGGAGAGAGCCCAGAATGGCGGACGGAAGAGCTTCCGGCTAGAAGAATTAAATCCGGAATTTTTCCTGCCAAAGAAGTCCGGAATCCTGGTTCCTTATCTGGAAGGCTTGAAAAAAGATTTGGAGCTAAGGGATTGACAATTATTTCTAGGTAATATATACTAGGAAAAGCAATTCACCGTGGTAGCATGGTAGCACGCTAAAGTGTTTTGAGAAAAACTGGAGGTTTATATGAAAAATCAATTGTTACATACACCAGAGGGTGTCCGGGATATTTATAATGAAGAGTGTGAAAAAAAATTAGAGCTGCAGGATCGGCTGCATAAGGCTTTAAAACGACACGGATACCACAGTATTCAGACACCAACCTTTGAATTTTTCGATATATTTGGAAAAGAAGTTGGAACCATTCCATCCAACGAATTATATAAATTTTTTGACCGGGAAGGAAATACCCTTGTATTAAGACCGGATATAACACCATCTATTGCACGGTCTGCCGCAAAATATTTTATGGATGAAGATATGCCTATTCGCCTTTCTTATATGGGAAATACCTTTATCAACAATCACAGTTATCAGGGAAGATTAAAGGAATCCACCCAGCTTGGTGCAGAGTTAATCGGAGATGATACCGTAGATGCCGACGCAGAGATGATTGCCATGGCAATTGACGCATTAAAGAGCAGTGGTTTAAAGGATTTCCAGATTAGTGTGGGTCATGTGGAATTTTTCCGTGGATTAATGGAAGCGGCAGGACTTTCTGAAGAACAGGAAGAGTTTATCCGGGAACTGATTGCAAATAAGAATTTTTTTGGTGTAGAAGAAGAGATTTCCGACTGCTCCATGAACCAGAATTTAAAAGAATTATTCGGAATGCTTGGAACCATTTATGATAATGCAGCTTCCTTTGAAGAAGCAAAGACCTATGCGGCTGATTATCCACGGGTTTATAAAGCGATACGCAGACTGGAAGATTTGGATGCGGTGCTTAAAATATATGGCGTAGACAAATATGTGACCTATGAATTTGGTATGTTAAGCAGCTATCATTATTATACCGGAGTAATTTTTGCCGGTTATACTTACGGAAGCGGTGAACCGATTGTAAAGGGTGGCCGTTATGACAAGCTTCTTACTTATTTTGGAAAAGATGCAGCTTCCATTGGATTTGCGATAGTAGTAGACCAGTTAATGGCAGCAATTTCAAGACAGAAAATTGAGATTACCGTAAAACATGACAATCAGCTGATTGTATACAAACCGGAATACCGCAGGGAAGCAGTAAAGAAAGCCATTGCACTGAGGGCAAAGGACTGCAATGTGGAACTGATTGCCTGGGCAATGGATAAATCAAAAGCAGATTATGAAGCATATGCATTGCGAAATCAGATTGCAGAACTGACATTTATGGATGGAGAATAGAAATGGAAGATATGAGATATTTAACCTTTGCATTAGGCAAGGGAAGACTGGCAAATAAAACCTTAGAGACTTTTGAAAAAATCGGCATTACCTGTGAAGAAATGAAAGACAAGGATACCAGAAAACTTATTTTTGTCAATGAAGAATTAAAGCTTCGTTTCTTCCTTGCCAAGGGACCGGATGTACCAACTTATGTAGAGTATGGTGCGGCAGATATCGGTATTGTGGGAAAGGATACAATTTTAGAGGAAGCAAGAAATATTTATGAAGTATTGGATTTGGGCTTTGGAAAATGCAGAATGTGTATCTGCGGTCCAAAAGAATCCAAAGAATTATTACAGCATCACGAACTGATCCGTGTGGCAACCAAATATCCGCGCATTGCAAAAGACTATTTTTATAATAAGAAACATCAGACTGTAGAAATTATCAAATTAAACGGTTCCATCGAACTTGCCCCGATTGTTGGACTTGCTGAGGTAATATGTGATATTGTAGAGACAGGCTCAACCTTACGTGAAAACGGACTTGAAGTATTAGAAGAAGTTTGTCCGCTTTCTGCCCGGATGGTCGTAAATCAGGTTAGTATGAAAATGGAACATGAGCGGATTACGAAATTAATTACAGATTTAAAATCGGTATTAAAGGAGGCATAAACATGCGTATTTTAGAGTTGACAGAAGAGACAAAGGGTAATATATTAGAGAATCTTTTAAAGAGAAGCCCCAACAGCTACGGCAAATTTGAAGCCAGCGTACAGGAAATCATTGAAACGGTACGTGCCAACAGAGATGCTGCATTATTTGACTATACAGCGAGATTTGATGGCGCAACGATTAATAAAGATAATATTTTAGTAACAGAAGAAGAGATTAAGGAGGCTTATGATGCAGTAGATCCGAAGCTCCTTGAAGTCATCCGGAAATCTCTTGTAAATATCCGTACCTATCATGAAAAACAGCGTCAGAACAGCTGGTTTGACAGCCAGGATAAAGGTATTATCTTAGGTCAGAAGGTAACCGCATTAGCCCGTGTCGGTGTTTATGTACCGGGTGGAAAAGCCGTTTATCCTTCTTCCGTACTGATGAATATTGTTCCGGCCAAGGTTGCCGGAGTTGATGAAATTATTATGACAACACCGCCTGGAAAAGATGGTAAGGTAAATCCTTCTACCCTGGTTGCAGCAAGAGAAGCCGGTGCAGACCGCATCTATAAAGTAGGAGGCGCACAGGCAATTGCAGCTCTCGCCTTTGGTACCGAAAGCATTCCAAAAGTAGATAAAATTGTTGGCCCTGGAAATATTTATGTAGCTTTAGCGAAAAAAGCCGTATTCGGTTATGTCAGCATAGACTCCATCGCCGGACCAAGTGAGATTTTAGTATTAGCAGATGAAACAGCCAATCCAAGATATGTTGCAGCCGACCTTTTATCCCAGGCAGAGCATGATGAAATGGCTTCCGCAATTTTGATTACCACAAGCCGTGAACTGGCAGAGCGTGTTTCTGAGGAAGCAGCAAAATTTACCGCACAGCTTTCCAGAAAAGAAATCATCCAGAAATCCTTAGATAACTATGGATATATTTTAATTGCAGATAATATGGAGGAAGCCATTGCTGCAGTAAATGAAATTGCATCCGAACATATGGAAATTGTAACAAAGAATCCATTTGAAGTTATGACCAAGGTAAGAAATGCCGGAGCAATTTTCATCGGTGAATACAGCAGTGAACCGCTTGGTGATTATTTTGCAGGACCAAACCACGTTCTTCCAACCAATGGAACCGCAAAATTCTTCTCTGCATTATCCGTAGATGATTTTATTAAGAAATCCAGCATTATTTCCTATTCCAGGGAAGCATTAGAGGAAGTATATAAAGATATTGCCCAGTTTGCAGAGTGCGAACAGTTGACGGCACATGCAAATTCCGTTAAAGTAAGATTTGAAGACGAAAACTAAACGGAGGTTTGTTTCATGGAACAAAGACGTATTGCAGAATATACAAGAAAAACAAAAGAAACCGATATTTACCTTTCCTTTGATTTGGACGGCAGAGGGGATGCAAAGGTAGATACCGGAATTGGATTTTTCGACCATATGTTAGATGGCTTTGCAAGACATGGATTATTTGATTTAAATGTCAAAGTGACCGGAGATCTGGTGGTGGACTGTCATCATACCATTGAAGATACCGGAATCGTCCTTGGCAATGCCATTAAAAAAGCAGTCGGTGACAAAAAGGGTATCAAACGTTTTGGAAGCTGTATGCTTCCCATGGATGAGACACTGGTGCTTTGTGCGGTAGATTTATCCGGAAGACCGTATCTATCCTTTGATGCAGAATTTACCACAGACCGCGTAGGTTATATGGATACCGAAATGGTAAAAGAATTCTTTTATGCCATTTCCTATAGCGCCGGAATGAATTTACATCTTAAGGTCATTACAGGCGGAAATAACCATCATATGATTGAAGCCATGTTTAAGGCATTTGCAAAGGCATTGGATGAGGCAACCATCATTGACCCGCGTATTACCGACATATTATCAACGAAAGGCAGTTTATAGGTGAGCATATGAAACACAAGAATATAGTAGCAACCATTTATCTGAAAAACGGAGAGGCAGTAAAGAGCCCGAGTGACCTTAGTTCTGCAGGAGATTTAAAAGAACTTACCAAGCTTTATAATGACAGTGGAATTGATAAGATTTTAATCTATGACTTATCAACCGATGATGAAGAGCATGAGAAAAATATTCATACGGTAAAAGATATTTTCCGTACTGTAGAGATTCCGATTTATGCAGGTGGAAATATCAACCGTCTGGAAGACATTAAGAAATTTATCTATGCCGGATGTAAACAGGTTGTTTTAAACGGTGCCAAATCTGTCAGCATGTCTTTGGCGGAGGAAGGTGCAAAACGATTCGGAAAAGACCGTATGATAGTTTCTGTAAAGAATATTGATTTCTTATTCAAACACAAAGATGAACTGGATGAATATTTTCATGAAATGATTGTTCTTGATCCATCCATGATGGACGGAGTAGAAAATATTACAAATCTGCCATATGTCGTTCAGTATGATAATTATGACAAGGATACACTGGTGGATGTATTAAAACGTGAAAATGTCAGAGGAATCTGTGGTGCATTTATTAATGATACCAGGACAGATATCATGAAATTAAAGACAGAATTTGCAGCCAGCGGAATCCGTATGGACAATTTTGCTCCGGCATTAAAATGGAGTGATTTCAAATTGAATTCGGATGGAATGGTACCTGTTGTAGTACAGGACTACCGTACCGATGAAGTACTTATGGTAGCTTATATGAATGAAGAAGCGTTCAATACCACCATTTCCAGCGGAAAGATGACTTATTACAGCCGCAGCCGTAAGGCGTTGTGGATGAAGGGTGAGACCAGTGGTCATATCCAGTATGTGAAATCTTTAACGGCAGACTGTGACTTTGATACCATTCTTGCAAAGGTATCCCAGATTGGCGTGGCATGTCATACCGGAGCACCAAGCTGCTTTTTTAATGAAATTGTCAAGAAAGAATATGCTGAGAAAAATCCACTGCAGGTATTTGAGGATGTCTACTCCATTATTGCGGATCGTAAGATTCATCCAAAGGAAGGCTCTTATACCAACTACCTTTTCGATAAGGGAATTGATAAGATTTTAAAGAAGGTCGGCGAAGAAGCAACCGAGATTGTCATTGCCGCAAAGAATCCGGAACCGGAAGAGATTATTTATGAAATTTCAGATTTCCTTTATCATGCAATGGTATTGATGGTAGAAAAAGGCGTAACATGGGAGGATGTTACCCAGGAACTTGCCCAGAGATAACATACATAGTTCCTGCACTTTCTGCATAGATTACAGCAGAACAACAATCAGGCGATGATATGCAGAAAGGTGCGATTTATTTGGAACAGGATTATATTGCAAACAGACGGGAATATATTCTTCGTGCCAGAAATTCTTTTTCGGAATCACGGAAAGACACGGACGAGGAGTTAATAAACACAGGAAAAGCAGCCATTTGGAAAGTAAAATGGCTGCTTTGTATTTGCCTTTTTGTGGTGTTTGTTTTATGTGATAAAGGAAAGCTTCCTTTTCCGGGAACTGCCGGTGAAAAAGATACCAAATGGATGTATCGGCAATTAGAAGAAAACTATGATTATACAAAACTGCAAAAGTATGTTATGATGATTTCGGATTTTGCAAAAAATATATAAGCGTTATTTTTTTCACAAATCGGATTATGATATTTAAGAATGATTGAGGTACCAGATGAACACTTTAGCATTAAGTGATGAAATACTTTTAACAATTGATAAACCGGCCCGTTATATCGGAAACGAGCTGAACATGGTAAAGAAGAATCCGAAGGATGTTGACATCCGTTTTGCAATGTGCTTTCCGGATGTCTATGAAATCGGAATGTCTCACCTGGGCATTCAGATTTTATATGATATGTTTAATAAACGGGATGATGTATACTGCGAACGGGTTTATTCTCCGTGGCCGGATTTACACAAGATTATGAAAGAAAAAAATATTCCTTTATTTGCACTGGAAAGTCAGGAGCCGATTAAGGATTTTGATTTCCTTGGTATTACCATCCAGTATGAGATGTGCTATACCAATATTTTACAGATTCTTGATTTATCCCAGATTGCCATGCTGTCTTCTGAGCGAAAAGAAGATGACCCGATTGTAATCGGTGGCGGTCCTTGCAGCTATAATCCGGAGCCGATTGCAGATTTCTTTGATTTGTTCTATATCGGAGAAGGCGAAATTTCTTATACGGAATTATTTACGCTGTATAAGCAGTGCAGGAAAGAAAAGGCCAGCAGAAAGGAATTCTTACGCCGTGCAGCGTCTATTCCTGGAATCTATGTGCCTTCCATGTATGAGGTGGCTTATAAAGAAGATGGAACGATTGCATCCTTTACACCAAAATATGAGGATGTGCCGGCAACGGTAAAGAAACAGATTCAGATGGATATGTCCCATTCTGTTTACCCGGAGAAACCGGTTGTTCCTTTTATTAAAGCAACCCAGGATCGTGTGGTATTAGAGATTCAGCGTGGTTGTATCCGCGGCTGCCGTTTCTGTCAGGCAGGAATGATTTACCGTCCGGTCCGTGAAAAAGATGTAGAAGTCTTAAAACATTATGCTTATGAAATGTTAAAGAATACCGGACATGAAGAGATTTCTTTAAGTTCTTTAAGTTCCAGTGATTATTCGCAACTGGAAGAACTGGTTAATTTTCTGATTGATAACTTTAAGGATAAAGGCGTAAATATTTCTCTGCCATCTCTTCGTATCGATGCATTTTCCTTAGACGTTATGGGAAAAGTGCAGGATATCAGAAAGAGCAGCCTTACCTTTGCTCCGGAAGCCGGTTCCCAGCGTCTTCGTAATGTTATTAATAAAGGACTGACGGAAGAGGTGATTTTAAATGGTGCCGGAATGGCGTTTGAAGGCGGCTGGAATAAAGTAAAGCTTTATTTCATGCTAGGACTTCCGACCGAGACGGAAGATGATATGCGTGCCATAGCAGAACTTGCCAATAAAATTGCAGTCCGTTATTATGAGATTCCAAAGGAAGAGCGGAATGGAAAATGTCAGATTACTATCAGTACCTCTTTCTTTGTACCAAAGCCATTTACTCCATTCCAGTGGGCGAGAATGTATGATAAGGACAGCTATCTTGGCAGAGCAAGGTGGTAAATGATGCTGTAAAAGAACAGTTAAACCGCAAGAGCATCAAGTATAACTGGCATGAAGCAGATGTTACGGTATTAGAGGGTATTCTTGCAAGAGGAGACCGCCGGATTGCCCCTGCCTTGCTTAAGGTTTATGAAAAAGGTGGTATCTTTGATGCCTGGACGGAATTTTTTGATAATAACCGCTGGGTAGAGGCTTTTGCGGAATGTGGCATCGATACCGATTTCTATACCATGCGGGAACGTCCTCTGGATGAAATTTTCCCATGGGATTTTATTGATGATGGCGTTTCGAAAAAGTTCTTAATCCGCGAATGGGAACGTGCCAGAAAAGAAGAAGTAACTCCAAACTGCCGGATGCAGTGTCAGGGCTGTGGAGCTGCTCAGTTTAAGGGAGGTGTCTGCTTTGAAAATAAGAATTAAATTTCGAAAATATGGTGTAATGAAATTTATCGGACACCTTGATATGATGCGTTATTTCCAGAAAGCAATGCGTCGTGCTGAGATTGATATTGCATATTCCGAGGGATTTTCCCCGCATCAGATTATGTCTTTTGCGGCACCGCTGGGAGTTGGAATCACCAGTGATGGAGAATATCTTGATATTGAAGTACATTCTACCAGAAGTTCAATTGAATCCGTTAAGGCTTTAAATGATACCATGGTGGAAGGTGTTGAAATCGTATCTTACCGGATGCTGCCAGAGCATGCAAAAACAGCGATGTCCATTGTTGCAGCAGCAGACTATAACGTATTTTATAAGGATAAAGGAAATTGTCCATTCACTTTGGATGAATTGAAAGGTAAAGTAAAAGCATTTTATGAAGATGCTCCGGAGATTCTGGTTACGAAAAAGACGAAAAAAAGCGAAAAAGTCATGGACTTAAAGCAGCTGGTATATGATTTTCAGGTTGAGGAAGCAGATGGCTGTCCATTCTTTTATCTTAAAGTATCTACAGGAAGCGTAGATAATGTAAAACCAGAGCTTTTGTTAGAAGCCTTTTACCGGTATCTTGAACTTCCTTATAACGAAATGCAGTTTCAGATTCATCGTGTGGACGTATATGCCCGAAAAGAAGACGGCACTCTGATTGCATTGGATGAAATGGGAGATGACATTCTTGAATAAATTTATCATTACAAGGCAGCATTATGTAGGCGACTCCTATTTTACGGCACTGTTAGATGAAAAGGACAAGTTTAGGGAAATTGCATTTCATCCGTTATCCGAAGAAAATCAGGTTGTACCGGGAATAATTTGTATTGCCAGGGTAAAAAAGATTGCCGCGAACTTAGATGCCGCTTTTGTGGACATTGCAAAGGGAGTAACCTGTTATCTGGAAACAGCACATATAAAAGATGCCTGGTTTTCGAAGCAGTGCAGAAGCGGAAAGCTGACCGAAGGGGATGAACTTGTGGTGCAGATTACCAAAGAGGCGATCAAGACCAAGTATCCCATTGCAGATACCAAGCTTTCCCTTACCGGAAAATATTTTGTCCTGACAAATGAAAAACGTCCCCTTGCCATTTCTTCTAAATTAAGTGCGGATGAAAAAGAAAGGTTAAGCAGTCAGGTACAGCTTTTCGAACAGATGCGGCTTTTTGAAAAAGAAGCAGTTACCGATACAAAGCAGAATGCCGGACAGGAAGAAAAAAGAAAGCCGCATAGTCTTATCGTAAGAACCAATGCGGCAGGAGCTTCTCCGGAAGAATTGGAAACAGAATACCGGAAACTTTTATCTGACTATCAGAAGTTAGCTGCAACTTTTCATTTCCGTACCTGTTACAGCATTCTGATGCTGCCAAAGAAATTTTATGAAAATGCCATTAATCACCTTTACCAGGAAGAGCTTGGTGAAATTATTACGGATGATAAGAATATCTATGAAGAGCTTCAACAGCTTTATGCCGGAAATCCTGATATTTTATCTAAGATACGGTTCTATGAAAATGATGCCATTTCATTAGGAACCCTTTATTCCTTTGAGACGCAGATACAGCGTGCAATATCGGAACGGGTCTGGATGAAGTCCGGTGCTTATCTTATCATTCAGCCAACGGAAGCTCTGACAGTTATCGATGTAAACAGTGGAAAGAATACTTCCGGAAAAAATGCAGAAGAATATTATTATAAGATTAATTTAGAAGCTGCTGCAGAGATTTCAAGACAGCTCCGGCTTCGTAATATTTCAGGAATTGTCATTGTGGATTTCATCAATATGGCAAAAGAAGAGCAAAGAAAAGAGCTGATGCACCAGTTCCGGTTATCCTTAAAAGAAGACCCGGTTCCGGTACGGCTTGTGGATATTACAAAGCTTGGCTTAGTGGAGCTGACCCGGAAGAAGGAGCGTAAGACCCTTTTGGAGCAGGTGGCTCAGCTAAGATGATAGCAGCTGCAAAAGCCACATCAAGGTATCTATCAAGATATGCAAAGAAATATCTGAATACAATACCCGGAAAGTACCTGAAAAATAATTAAAATTATAGCGTGAAATAGTTGACGAATCGTAATTCGTGTGCTATGATACAACAGTATGCCGCACAGTGAGGTATAAGTCTATCGTAAGGATAGCACCACAACTGGCGAGTAATGATAATAGGAGGTGCCATATGTACGCAATTATAGCAACAGGTGGTAAACAGTACAAAGTATCTGAAGGCGATATCATTACCATTGAAAAGCTTGGTGTTGAGGCTGGTGAGAAAGTAACTTTCGATCAGGTTTTAGCAGTATCTGACAACGGATTAAAAGTTGGTGCAGACGCAGCTAATGCAACTGTAGAAGCTTCTGTAGTAAAAGAAGGCAGAGCTAAGAAAGTTATCGTTTACAAGTATAAGAGAAAAACCGGCTATCACAAGAAGAACGGTCATAGACAGGCGTTCACACAGGTGAAAATCGAAAAAATTAATGCGTAATCGATAGGAAATTGTTATGACAAAGATAACGATTTTTCGAAACCAGAAACAAGAGTATCTTGCTTTTTCCTGTGTCGGACATGCTGAATATGCAGATGCCGGAGAGGATATTGTATGTGCAGGAATTTCGGTTCTTGTGATTAATACAATTAATGCCCTTGGAATGTTCACAAAAGAGCATTTTAAGACCAATCAGGACGAAGAGACCGGATTGATTTCCGTATCTTTTGAGCAGCCGGCAGGACATGATGCAAAGTTACTTTTGGACACAATGGTTTTAGGCTTACAGGGAATACAAAACAATTATGGAAATGATTACATCATTTTAAACTTCAAGGAGGTGTAGAACATGTTGAATATGAACCTTCAGTTTTTTGCTCATAAAAAGGGAGTTGGTTCTACTAAGAACGGTAGAGATTCTGAATCCAAGAGATTAGGTGCAAAAAGAGCAGACGGACAGTTCGTTAAGGCTGGTAACATTTTATACAGACAGCGTGGAACAAAGATTCATCCAGGCGTTAACGTTGGTATCGGCGGAGATGATACTTTATTCGCATTAACAGACGGTGTTCTTAGATTTGAAAGAAAAGGCAGAGATAAGAAACAGGCTTCTGTTTATCCAGTAGCAACAAACGAATAAGATGCATGATAGACCCGACACGAAAGCGCCGGGTCTATTTTCACTTATAGGAAACTATATTTTAACTTGAAGTAATTTAGAAGCACTTAAAGTTATCATTCGATTACAGTAACTGATGTTTGTTCACAATCAATAATGAGGTAGAAAATTATGTTTGCCGATAGTGCAAAAATTATTATAAAATCAGGAAAAGGCGGCAACGGTCATGTGAGCTTCCGCCGTGAAAAATATGTTCCGGATGGCGGTCCGGACGGTGGCGATGGTGGAAAAGGTGGCGATATCATCTTTGAAGTAGATGACAGCATGAATACATTAAATGATTTCCGTCATAAACACAAATGGGCTGCAGAAAACGGAGAAGAAGGAAAAAAACGAAACTGCCACGGAAAAAAGGGTGAAGACCTTGTCATCCATGTTCCTGCCGGAACCATTATCCGTGATGCAGCTACCGATAAGGTAATTGCAGATATGTCCGGTGAGAATAAAAGACAGATTATTTTAACCGGTGGAAAGGGTGGACTTGGCAATCAGCATTTTGCGACCTCTTCCATGCAGGCACCGAAATATGCACAGCCGGGGCAGGAAGCATTGGAACTTGAAGTTCGACTGGAACTTAAAGTAATTGCTGACGTTGGTTTAGTCGGCTTCCCAAATGTGGGAAAATCAACTTTATTATCCAGTTCCACCAATGCAACACCAAAGATTGCAAATTATCATTTTACAACTTTAAATCCGATTCTTGGTGTCGTTGATTTAGGCGAAGGTGCCGGATTTGTCATGGCTGATATTCCGGGGCTGATTGAAGGGGCATCCGAAGGAATCGGCCTTGGACATGAATTCTTAAAGCATATAGAGCGAACCAAGGTTATCATTCATGTCGTGGATGCTGCCGGAACAGAAGGCAGAGATCCGATTGCAGATATTCATGCCATCAATCAGGAGCTGGAATCCTTTAACCCTGAATTGTTAAAGAAACCTCAGGTTATTGCAGCCAATAAAATTGATGCTATTTATGAAGGCAATAATGAAATAATTGAGAAATTAAAAGAAACCTTTGAACCATCCGGCATTAAAGTGTTTCCAATTTCTGCGGTCAGCCGTCAGGGTGTCCGTGAGTTAATGTTTTATGTGAAGAGTCTTTTAGATGAAATGGACGATACACCGGTTATCTATGAACAGGAATTCTTCCCGGATTCGAGAGCATTAGAGGGTGAACCTTATACCATTGAGATTGATCCGGAAGATGGTGCTTATGTTGTAGAAGGTCCTAAGATTGATAAAATGCTGGGTTACACCAATATTGATTCGGAGAAAGGTTTCCTTTTCTTCCAGAAATTCTTAAAAGAACAGGGAATCTTAAAGGAATTAGAGGCTAAGGGTATTCAGGAAGGTGACACCGTCCGTATGTATGGACTTGAATTCGATTATTATAAGGAGTAAATCATTATGGAATTAACGAGTAAGCAGCGTTCCCATTTAAGAGGAATGGCAAGTACGATAAATCCAATTTTCCAGATTGGAAAGGCATCTCTTACACCGGAAATTATTTCAGCAGTAGATGATGCCATTGAAAAACGTGAATTAATCAAGATTTCTGTATTAAAAAACTGTGCAGATGATCCTCGCGAATTAGGCGAAATAATTGCAGAGCGTACGCATGCACAGGTGGTTGCGGTAACTGGTAAAAAAATCGTTCTTTACCGTAAATCAAAGAAACATCCAAAGATTGAATTGTTATAAACGAAAGCTTTTATACCTTGGAAGGGTGGTAGAAGATTGAAGAAAGTGCGTATTGGAATTATTGGCGGAACCTTTGATCCGATTCATATCGGGCATCTGATTATTGCACAGAATGCGGTAACACAATATCATTTAGACCAGATTCTTTTTATTCCAACGGGACATTCGCCTCATAAGGATGATAAAGAGATTGAACAGTCTGCCCACCGGCTGGAAATGATTCGCCTGTCGATTAAAAATAATCCGGATTTTTATTTTTCGGCCATGGAGATTAATGCAGCCCGCACCAGTTATACGTATCTGACGCTGCAGGAGCTTCATCGGACCTATCCGGACTGGGAACTCTATTTCATTATGGGAGCAGATTCCCTTGATTATCTGGATAAATGGATGGAGCCGGCAGAAATTTGCCGTCTTGCAACGCTCTTAGTTGCCATCAGAGACGATTTGGATATGAACCGGATAAAGAATAAGGCTGCGGAGTTAAAGCGGCTCTATTCGGCAGATATAAGGCCGATTATCACACCAAATGTTTCCGTTTCTTCTCATAATATCCGGGAGCGGGTAGCAAAAGGGGAACCGATACGTTACCTTGTCACACCGGAAGTGGAAGAATATATTGCCCACCAGTGTTTATATCAGGAGGATGAAGGCCAGACACCAATGAACGAAAGATTAAATAAGATAAAAAAAACATTAAAAAAGGAATTGGATAAAGACCGTTATGAGCATACTTTAGGGGTCATGTATACCTCAGCCTGTCTTGCCATGGCAAATGATTATGATATGGAAAAGGCTCAGCTTGCAGGTCTGCTCCACGATTGTGCCAAGTGTATTCCAAATGAAAAAAAGTTAAAAATATGTGCAAAGAATAACATTCCTGTCACGCAGGTGGAAAAGGATAATCCATTTTTACTTCATGCTAAAGTCGGCGCATTTCTTGCCAGAGTATTATATGAAGTAGAGGACGAAGAGATTCTTCATGCAATTTCTGTTCATACCACCGGGGCACCGGCAATGAATACACTGGATAAAATCGTATTTATTGCTGATTATATCGAACCAAAACGGGATAAAGCAGCAAACCTAAAAGAAATCAGAAAAACATCCTTTGAAGATTTAGATGAAGCACTGAAAATGATTTTAAGTGATACCATTCATTATCTCAATGGCAGTAAAAATGATAAAAATATCGATCCAATGACAATTGAAACATATCATTACTATACAGGAGGTTCTCATGAATAAACAGTCGAAAGAAATGGCGAAGCTTGCATATCAGGCTTTATCGGAAAAGAAGGCAGAAGATATCCGTATTATTGATATCAGTGAAATATCTGTTATCGCAGATTATTTTATTATCGCCAGTGGAAGTAATGCCAACCAGTTACAGGCTATGCAGGACAGCGTAGATGAACAGTTATATAAAGCCGGTTATCATGCAAAACAGATTGAAGGAAATCAGCGTTCCAGCTGGATTCTGATGGACTACAGTGATATTATCGTTCATATCTTCTCAAAAGAAGATCGTCTCTTCTACGATTTAGAGCGCATCTGGAGAGATGGAAAAGATATTGACCCGGAAGAACTTTAAAATACCAGAAGATTTTTATTATTAAAATTTTTTACTGTAAGCAAAATCCATATTTATTACAGAAATTATCTGATTAATGGTAATTCTGACCTATTGTGCCATTTACTAAAGTAATATAAAATTATATAAAATAATTAACTTCAAAGGAGAAAGAAATGAAAAAGAGACTATTAATTCTAGGAATGATTTTTACAATGGCTGTGTCATCAGCAGGCTGTGGAAGTTCGTCATCAGACAATGCTGGTAAGACAGACCAAACAAAACAAACAGCAGATGTGCAGGACAGCCAGAAAGACACATCTTCAAGTGATAAGTCTGATAATAAGAATGATACTAGTTATAAATCAGCAGATGAAATCACAATGGATGATTTGATGAGCCATGATGAGACACCGGCAGAGGATTTTGAGTTAATTGACAACTCAGATGAAATAGTAATAGAGAAGTATGTTGGTAAGGATCCAATCGTGGTTATTCCAGATGAAATTGATGGAAAGAAAGTTGTTGGATTTAATAAAACATTTGCGAATGACAAAGATGTTGTAGCTGTTCGGATTGGGAATAATGTTACCGAAGTGGCAAAAACGGCATTTGGTAATTGTGAAAAACTTAAATATGTAGTTCTTGGAAATTCTGTAAAAACTATAGGTGGAGCTGCTTTTGTAAACACTAATCTTCAGAATTTAATACTAAATGAAGGATTAGAAAAAATCGGTGAAGATGATTTCTCAAATATGATTTATCCTCCGATGAACAATGAAGGAATGGATTTGAAAGTTCCAGAAAGTGTTACAGAGATGCATGTTATAGACTTCAATTTGATTGTTAAGGCTGGTTCATATGCTGAACAATATGCAAAAGAAAATAATCTTACATACACAGTAGAATAATTCTGTATGATTTACTTCTAGTTAACGATTAAGCTAAGGCCCCGGACTGTTTGATATAGTTTGCAACAAGGGGCATCAGTGTGTAAATTTTAAGGGCTTTCCATCATGGGAAGCTCTTTTTTAACTTTACGAAAAGATGGACCAATGCGGGAAGTAAGCTGTTCAAGGAGAACTTTACGGAAGGCATGATGAACACAAGAAACAAGCTTACAGGACATATGAAAAGAACGAAGCTGGTTGTATTTGTTTCCACAGGAAGGGCAAAAATGGCTTTTACAGCGAAAGGGAACAAATTTAAGATTTCCACAGTGAAGACAGCCATACATGGCACCACCGTGAGAAGGATCACCACAATGAATCATCTTGTTGACATTTTCGATAACAGAAGGACGAGGATGAAGTTTGTAAATGATAGGTTCATAATAATCAGTAAAGATAGGTTGTAATATATTCATAATAGAATTTTACAATAAAGAAAGACAAAGGAAAACCCCGTCCCCTCATGAATGAGGGGTCAGGGGAGCTGAGAGTGTCGAAGACACTTTTTTACGCGAATAGCTCGCAAAGCGTATTTCTCGTAGTTTTATGGGTGTTAGTCTGTTGAGTGCATTCATAAGAGTCTACCGAAAGCAGGCTCTATAGTTAATACTTATAACTAAGCAAGGAAACGGAATACGCCGAATACCTTTCCGAGAATAGAACATTCTTTTACAATAATCGGATCCATGGAATCATTTTCCGGCTGCAGACGATAATAACCATCCTCCTTATAAAAGGTCTTAACCGTTGCAGAATCATCTACAAGAGCAACCACAATATCACCATTAGATGCAGTAGACTGACGCTTTACAAGAACATTATCCCCGTCAAAAATACCTGCATTAATCATACTTTCTCCCTTAACACGAAGCATAAAGCTTTCTGCATTTGGCATAAACTCTGCTGGAATAGGAAAATAGCTGGTAATATTTTCTACTGCAAGAATCGGCTGCCCTGCAGCAACACTTCCTACCATAGGAACATTAACAACCTCACGTCTGGTTAAATTAAAGCTGTCATCAATGATCTCAATTGCTCTTGGCTTCGTAGGGTCACGTCTGATATATCCATTCTTCTCAAGAGTTTCCAGATGAGAATGAACCGAAGAAGTTGATTTCAGATTAACTGCTTCACAAATTTCACGAACAGCAGGTGGGTATCCTTTATTTAAAATTTCCTGTTTAATATATTCAAGAATTTCCTTTTGTTTTGAACTGATTTTTCCGTATGCCATCTCATTACCTCCTTTTTATATTCTAAGTCTAACATATGTTCACAGAAAAAGCAAACACATATTCCGAAAATTTGTTCGCTTTTCTTCTTGACAAACGAATGTTCCCTATATATAATGCATATATAAACAAATGTTCGCAACAGACGTTCGAAAGGAGACGAAACAATGAATCGTGATAATAGAGTATATGGATACAACGAATATAAAGAATACTACAGAAGGGGAAATAGAATGGACAACAGGCGCAGATATATGGATGGAACTCAGTATACATCGAATCGTACGATGGCAATTCGTGCAAACGGAAGAAGAAACAAAGCATATGTGTGCCAGATTCAAAGATATCTTATTATTTCTTTTCTGGCAGTGCTTTTAACCATCCTTGGTGTTATTTTAGGAAGCAACCTGCTTGCTTCTTCACAGAGCAAAGCTTCCAATGAGGTAAATACCTATAAATATTATACCAGCATTGAAGTACAGAAAGGGGATACTCTCTGGACTATTGCTCAGCAATATGCCGATGATGACGCCGATTATGCATCCTATATCGAAGAAGTAAAAGAGATGAACCAGTTGACCAGTGATACCATCCATGCAGGAGAGTACCTTACTGTTTCTTATTCTTCCAGTGAATTTAAATAGGATTTCAGATATGACAGAACACAGACCGCTTTTAGATAAAATAGATACCTTTCTGGATAAATAAGATATACAAGAAGAGATTTTGTTTTAATGCTATTTTAAATATTATTTTTAATTTT
>NZ_QTVB01000002.1:0-163331 GCF_003435965.1 Roseburia sp. AF42-8 | reverse complement strand
TATAACACAAATTAGTTTTTTTTGACACACTAAAAAGATTTTTTCTCAATATTTTTGTCGATTTTAAACAAGGAATGATTACTTTTTTCCCATACATCGTGTATAATAAAAAAATAACAGGAGGACAGATATGAAAACAATTGTACATGAAATTCCATATAGTCCGGCTTCGAATTTAGATGAGGAAATATTCACTGCTTCCTCTGTCTTTTTCGATATCGAAACTACCGGATTTTCCCCGGCTCATACCAGTCTTTATCTGATTGGATGTGCCTATCACATAGAACAGATGCTTTATATCAAACAGTTTTTTGCCGAAACACCGGAAGAAGAAAAAGAAGTACTTGAGCAGTTTCTTTTGCTATTAGACGGTTTTGATACAATTATCACTTTCAATGGAATCGGCTTTGATATTCCGTATCTGAAAGCAAAATGCAATACTTATGGATGTAACGAGCACTTTGCTGATTTTACTTATGTGGATATTTTCAAATCCATTTCCCAGATAAAGCATATTCTCCAGCTGCCAAATTACAAGCAGAAGACCATCGAAGCTTTTCTTGGTATTGGCAGGGATGACTTATATTCCGGCGGTGAATTGATTGAGATCTATCATTCGTATACCAAGGAACCACGTCCGGATAAATTGGAAATTCTTCTGCTCCACAACTACGAAGATGTTCTGGATATGCCTGCATTACTTCCCGTCTTATCCTATGTCCATCTGTTTTACGGACAGTATTTATCCTGCAGTGCTTCTGTTTCTGAATATACAGATTATAAGCAGCAGGAAAAGAAAGAACTGATTCTTTCTATTGAGCCGGAATTTCCATTTCCAAGGCATATTTCCTGCCGCATGGGTTCTGTTTATTTCTATGCAAAGGGCAAAAAATGCACCCTCTCCGTCCGTTTAGAAGAGGATGCCCTGAAATATTTCTTTCCAAATTATAAGGATTATTATTATCTTCCGGCTGAAGATACTGCAATGCACAAAAGTGTAGCATCATATGTCGATAAAGAACACCGCAGACAGGCTACCGCTGCCACCTGCTATACCCGGCATGAAGGAAGCTTTCTTCCACAGTACGAAGAGCTTATTTCTCCTTCTTTTAAACACGACTATAAGGAAAAAATATCTTACTTTGAACTTACGGAAAAATTTCTTTCATCTCCGGAGCTTATCAAAAGTTATGTAAATCACTTGTTAGACGCTATAAAAGCAAAAAAAATCAAGTGATACTCTTCCTGTACCGGCAGAAGCTGTCACTGGCAGTCTGTCGCCAGTGCTGTCAGCTCTTTACGGATGCACATCCTCGCGGAGCGTTTTTTACTTTACAGGAAAGCAATTTCCTGTAAAAAAAGACCTCTTTCCCAATTTTGAGAATGAGGTCTTTACTATGTCATTATTATTTCTGAAAGAAAAATGACTGATGTCTTTTTAAATTCAACTCACGATAATTCATAATCTGCTCTGTACTTCCGATAAATAACATTCCATCTTTTGCCAAAGAATCATAGAACTTGCGATAAATCTCGTCTTTTGCTTCTTCTGTAAAATAAATTACTACATTTCTGCAGACAATCAAATGACAACCTGATGGATATGAATCCCGCAAAAGATTATGTTCCCGAAATTCTACATGCTTTTTGATTTCATCGGAAATCTTATAGGATTTTCCTACCTGTGTAAAATACTTACGCTTCAAATCATCCGGTACAGATTCAATGCTCTTTTCGTTATAAAGTCCAACTCTTGCTTTCTCAAGTACCTGTTTATCAATATCAGTAGCAATTATATGTATCTGGTTCAGCGGAACATGCTTTGATAAAGCCATTACAAGAGAGTATGGCTCATCTCCGGTAGAACACGCTGCACTCCAGATTTTTAAATTGCTGCCAAACTGTTTTATAAGTGCCGGGAAAACCTCTTCGTCCAAAAACTTCCACTGTTCCGGGTTCCGGTAAAATTCTGAAACATTAATAGTCAGGAAATTAATAAACTGGTCAAACTTCTCTTTATCTGTATGAAGCAGATGTACATACTCATCATAGGACTGAGCCTTATTCTTTACCAAAAGGCTGTCAATCCTACGACGCATCTGTTTCTCTTTGTAAGCATTTAAGTCAATCGTGGTCATTGCATATATATCTTTTTTAAACTTTTCATAGCCTTCAAACATATATGCTACCTCCTACCTTATTATTCTTCTGTAGGAACTTCTTCTGTATCAGTTTCCTCTTCTGGCAGAAGTGCTTTCATGCTTAAGCTGATTTTCTTGTCTTCTTCATTAAAGTCAACTACTTTAGCTTCTACTTCCTGACCTACTTTTAATACATCAGAAGGTTTCTCAACATGCTCTCTAGAAATCTGGGATACATGAAGTAATGCATCTACACCAGGAGCTAATTCTACGAATGCACCAAAGTCTGTCATTCTTGCTACAACACCTGTTACCACATTACCTACTGCATATTTCTCTGCAGCATTATTCCAAGGATTCTCATCCTCAAATTTCATGCTCAGTGCAATCTTACTCTCATTGATATCTTTGATGAATACTTTTACAGTATCGCCAACTTTGAATACTTTCTTAGGACTTTCAACACGTCCCCAGGACATTTCAGAAATATGTAACAGTCCGTCTGCTCCACCAAGGTCGATGAATGCGCCAAAGTCTGTTACGTTCTTTACTGTACCTTCTACAACATCACCAACATGGATTCTCTCCATGAGTTCTTTCTGTTTTTCAGCTTTCTCTGCTACTAAAAGCTGTTTTCTGTCACCAATAATTCTTCTCTTTCTTGGGTTGAACTCAGTGATTACAAATGAAATTTCCTGTCCTTCATACTTAGATAAATCTTTCTCGTAAGTATCTGATACAAGGCTTGCAGGAATAAATACTCTTGCTTCATCAACTACAACACTTAATCCACCGGATAATACCTGTGTAACCTTTGCGGTAAGCACTTCCTGATTGTTGAATGCTTCCTCTAAACGCTTGCTTCCTTTTTCAGCAGCAAGACGTTTGTAAGTAAGAAGTACCTGTCCTTCTCCATCATTTACCTTTAAAACTTTGGCTTCCATAGTGTCACCTACGGATACAACGGTGGTCAGGTCTACATTTGCTTCGTTCGTATATTCATTACGTGTAATAATTCCGTCTGACTTATATCCAATATTAAGGATGATCTCATCTGGCTTAACACCGATAACGACGCCTTCGACTACCTCTCCATTTCTTATTGTTTTAAAAGATTCTTCCAACATTTGTTCAAAACTCATTTCTGACATTATTTTGAACCTCCTCAATAATTTTATTTGGGGTAGATGCCCCTGCGGTAATACCTACGTTATCAATGGTCCGAAGTACTGCCGGATCCAAATCATCTATGGTTTGTATATAGTAAGTATTTGCACATTCGTTTTTACATATTTCAAATAACTTCTGTGTGTTGGAACTGCTCTTCCCACCAACCACAATCATCGCTTCAACTTCTTTTGCCAAAGCCCTCGACTGGGTCTGCCGCTCTTCCGTTGCATTACAGATTGTATTTAAAACAATTATATCATAACCTTTTTTATTTATAATTTCAACTAATTCTTGAAATTTATTGTAGTTAAATGTCGTTTGTGATACGATACAAACCTTTTTTCCTGCTGAAACCCGGAAATTTTCTGCTGCTTCCCTCGTTCCAATTACCGTAATTTCCTCTTCATTTCCCCATCCACGGATTCCTTCTACCTCCGGATGGCTGGCATTTCCGATAATTACAACATGATAACCGGCATCTCCATATTCCCGTACATGACGATGTATCTTCTTTACAAAAGGACAGGTGGCATCCACGATATGGTAACCGGCATTTTCTAATGTCTGATATATTTTTTCGCCTACACCATGGGAACGGATGACGATGGTTCCTTTTTCTGATTCTTCTATTTCTGAAATATCATGGATTACGGTTACGCCCTTTGCCTCTAAATCCTTTACCACTTCTTCATTATGAATAATCGGTCCGTAAGTATAAATCGGGTCTTTTATTCCATCCTTTGTTTCATCGTTTGTTTCAAGCTGTGCATAAACCATATCTACTGCACGCTTTACGCCAAAGCAGAAACCTGCACTTTTTGCAACTCTGACATTTTTCATATTAACATTTTTCCCTATAAATATTTTTGATGGTTTCTACCACTTCTTCAATTCCCATATCCGAAGAATCTACAAGAATGGCATCTTCTGCCTGCTTTAATGGTGAAATCTCCCGATGCATATCCTGATAATCACGGTCCGCAATATCTTTTTTAATCACTTCCAAGTCACAGGCAGCACCTTTTTCCTGCAATTCCTGATATCTTCTCTCGGCTCTTGTTTCAACACTTGCAGTAAGATAAATCTTTACCTGGGCATTCGGCAGCACACAGGTTCCGATATCTCTTCCATCCATGATAACATCTTTATCTGCTGCAAGCTTCTGCTGTAATTCAACCAGTTTTTTGCGGACTTCCTTATAAACACTGGTGGCAGATGCCATTTTTCCAACTTCTTCTTTCCGGATTTCTTTGCTGACATTCTCACCGTTTAAAAGCACCTGCTGTTCTCCGTTCTCATAAGCAATAGATACTTCCACGGTTTTACAGGCATCTGAAATTGCTGCCTCATCTTCCTTTGCAATGTCATTTCTCATAAAATACAATGCCATACTCCGATACATGGCTCCTGTATCTACATATATAAAAGAAAGTTCCTTTGCAAGCTGTTTTGCTATAGTGCTTTTTCCGGCTCCTGCCGGTCCGTCGATTGCTATATTAAAGCTCATTTCTCATCCTCCGATTTTTCTGTTTTTTTATTCTCTTTATTCATTTCCAATGCTGCTTCCTGCCAGATATCCGGTAGACCAGGCAATCTGCAGATTAAAGCCGCCAGTAAATGCATCCAAATCCAATACCTCTCCGGCAAAATAAAGATGCTTTGTTAATTTTGATTCCATGGTCGATGGATTTACTTCTTTTACAGAAACACCGCCCTTTGTAATAATGGCTTCCGAAAAGCCCCGTAAACCAGTCAGTGTAACCGGGAACTTCTTTGTCAGTTCCACCAGGCGCTGCCGTTCCTCTTTGGTTACTTCATTGACACGCTTTTCTGCTGGAATCTTAGCAAGTCTTAAAATAATCGGCAGGAATTTGGACGGATATAATTTTTCAATTCCATGAATCACCTGCCGGTTCTTTGCCTCTTCAAAGTCCCTTAAAATTCTGTGATCTAACTGTTCTTCTGAAAGTGCGGGTTTCCAGTCAATGTATAATTGCAACGGCTGTTTTCTTACCGCATCATTTACCACGCTGCTGGCGCTTAACATCAGAGGTCCACTTACGCCAAAATGGGTAAATAACATTTCTCCAAAAGCTTCATACAAAAGCTTTTTGCCCTGATAAATGCTCGCCTTTACATTTTTCAACGATAGCCCCTGCAATTCTTTGACATATTCCTCTTCTGCGTTAAAAGGCACAAGGGATGGACTGCAGGTTTTTATGGTATGTCCGCAGGCTTCTGCGAAACGATAACCATCCCCGGTAGAACCGGTAGATGCATAAGAACAGCCGCCTGTTGCAATAACTACTGCATCTGCCGGCATTTTCTTTCCCTCTGCAGTAATTACTCCATGTACACAATTCTCCGATACCATAAGCTTTTCTACCGTTGTATGATACATAATCTTTACTTTATGTGCATCCAGGGAGCGTTTTAAGGCTGCAATGACATCCGATGAATGGTCTGATACCGGAAATACACGGTTTCCCCGTTCCACCTTTACCGGTGTTCCATTCTGTTCAAAGAAATCCATGACCCGGAAATTGTCATAAGAATAGATTGCGCTGTATAAGAACTTGGAATTCCTTGGAATGTTTGAAAATAGTTCTTCCGTATCACATGCATTGGTAAGGTTGCATCTTCCTTTTCCGGTAATGAATAATTTTTTCCCGATTTTCTCATTGCGTTCTAACAATACGACCTGATGTCCCTGCTCTGCCGCAGCAATTGCTGCAAAACAGCCCGCTGGTCCACCACCGATTACAAGTACCTTACTCATCTGCATCTCCTAATTTGGCATATCTCATTTTGATTTTATCATCAATATAATTAATTTCATCATTTTCATATACCTGATATTCATTCCAGATATCCTCCAGGGTCTCCAATGTCTTGGCAACCTCACCCTGCTTCTTCATACACAGAGCAACAATCAGTGCGTTGATAACACTAAGCGGTGCCACCAGAGAATCCACAATAGATGCCATATCACTTCTTGCAATCAGATTACAGGAAGAATATAAATTCATTGGGGAATGCACACTATCTGTTAATGTAATTACTTTTGCATTCCGGTTATTGGCAAATTCCATTGCCTTTAAGGTACGCATGGAATATCTTGGAAAACTGATTCCGATAATGACATCATCCTTACTGATTCGCACCATCTGTTCAAATAATTCACTGGAATTATTGGTCTGAAGCAATGTCACATTTTCAAACATCAGATTAAAGTAAAACGCCATAAAAGCTGCCAGTGGAGCGCAGCTTCGTATTCCAACAATATAAATATGTTTTGCTTTGATAATGGTATCTACTGCCAGTTCAAAAGCATGCTCATCAATATGTTCCAAGGTATCCTTAATTTTCTCCTGATCCGACTGCAATACCGTTTCTAATATATGCGACTGGCTGATTCTTCCATAAGTCACTTCCATACGCTGAATGGAGTTGAGCTTATTCCGAACCATCTCCTCTAAAGCCTTCTGAAATTCCGGATAACCCTTATAGCCTAAATGTGTAGCAAATCGTACTACAGTCGATTCGCTCACACCTACTACCTGTCCCATTTTTGCTGCCGTAAGAAATACAGCCTTATCATAATTATCCGTAATATAGGTTGCTAATATTTTCTGTCCTTTGCTTAAACTTCCATAACATTCGTTGATTCGACTGGTCAAATCATTGGTATTCCCATTCATAGTTCCTTCTTCTCGATTCTACAAAAAATTTGCATTTTTTATGTCGTTTTAACATTTTTTTGCAGGATTTTCGTCAGTTTCCATGTCGTCTGGCAATTTCCTGCTTCTGCTTGGAGGCGACATAAGTCCCCAAGTCGAGATTTGCCTGCTTTACCGTACATCCTACAATCACTTTCGTTTCATCTACCGGCTCCTGACGAACAGCAGTACCGGTTAACTGTACCTTAAGCCTGCTTGCTTTATCTTCAAACGTCAAATGAAACGGTCCCATGGAAAGATAATTCATATCCGGCACCCCCACAAATGACACTCCGGTAGCACTGATATCTTTCACAATCACAGAATGATTTGCTCTGGTACTGTCAATGGATAACGTTCCATCCAGTCCCAGATACTGGCGGTATGCCTGTCTGCGGTTCCATTTCATTCCATCACGCTTGCATACAATTGCATGATATTTTTCTTTTCCTGCCTGGACGGTCTGCATTCTGCACCCCTCCCATATCAGCGGTTTGATTCCATCTTCCATATAAATTACACTGATATGCACCTTATCTCCGGAAAAATTAATAATTTTTCCATCATAACGTATTGGCTCAATTAATAAAATGCCTTCTTTTCCAAAAGCAACTGTACTATCATATTCTGCTGAAGCATTCTCCACTTTCACCAGCACCTGCACCGGCTCCCCTGTCCCCAATTCATACAGTTTCATTGTCCTTCACCTTTTTCCTCTCCAAATACCGTGAAAGAACTGCCACAATATTTTCAAATGCTTTGCAATTAAAATTGTCTACCCCATGACAAATCATGACTTCATCATAGCAATCTTTTGTCCTCTTGTCCATAGAATTTTTATGTAATTCTGATATTCCATTATACCAATCAAAAGGAAAACAGCTACAGACATATTTGTCTGTAGCCGCTTCTTTACTGCTATAGATAGCAAGGTACCCTATACCGGATATGCTCCGTTCTTTGTATCTGCAATTGTTGTATCAACTTTCGTCTGCTGTGCCTGACGATATTTGAAGAACTCAGTAGCAACCTGTGGGAATAATGCATAAGATAATACATCTTCATCCTGCTGTTTGTACTGTTTCATTTCAGCTTCAATCTTATCTAATTCAGGCTCAAGTAAGTCTGCCGGACGGCAGGTAATTGCCTTATCTTTGTCAGCACCAAGAACCTTATCCACAACTTCCGGATTGAAAGGTTTTACAGTCTGACCATATTTTCCAAGAAGAATATCCTTGGTCTCTTTGGTAGCAACTTTGTAACGTTCTCCCATTAATACGTTAAATACAGCCTGTGTACCAACAATCTGGGAAGAAGGTGTAACAAGTGGTGGCTCACCAAGGTCTTTACGAACACGAGGTACTTCAGCCAGTACTTCTTCGTATTTATCTTCCTGTCCCTGCTCTTTTAACTGGGAAATCAGGTTGGATAACATTCCACCCGGTACCTGATATAATAAAGTCTTGATATTAACACCAAGTACCTTTGGATTCATCAGACCGCTGTCTAATGCTTCCTCACGCATTGGGCGGAAGTAATCAGCGATTTCAGCCAGTTTGTTCTGGTCAAGACCGGTATCATACTGTGTTCCCTTGAATGCTTCTACCATAACTTCGGTTGCAGGCTGGCTGGTTCCAAGTGCAAATGGTGACATTGCGGTATCGATAATGTCACATCCAGCTTCTACTGCTTTCATGTATGTCATGGAAGCAACACCGGAAGTATAATGTGTATGCAGTTCGATTGGAAGGCTGGTTGAAGATTTCAGAGCCTGAATCAGTTCGGTTGCTTTCTGAGGAACTAAAAGTCCTGCCATATCCTTAATACATAAGGAATCAGCACCCATGTCTTCTACTCTCTTTGCCATTTCCATCCAGTAATCCAAGGTGTAAGCATCTCCTAATGTATAGGATAATGCAACCTGAGCATGTCCTTTTTCTTTGTTACATGCTGTTACTGCTGTCTGAAGGTTACGAACATCATTTAAGCAGTCAAAAATACGGATAATATCAATTCCGTTTGCAATAGATTTCTGTACGAAATACTCAACCACATCATCTGCATATGGACGATATCCTAAGATATTCTGTCCACGGAACAGCATCTGAAGTTTAGTTTTCTTAAATCCATCTCTTAATTTACGAAGTCTCTCCCATGGATCTTCCTTTAAGAAACGAAGGCAGGCATCAAATGTTGCTCCACCCCAGCACTCTACTGCATAATATCCAACTTCATCCATTTTCGGGATAATTGGAAGCATCTGTTCTGTTGTCATTCTGGTTGCAATCAGAGACTGATGTGCATCACGAAGAACAGTTTCTGTAATTTTTAAAGGTTTTTTCATTTCTTCTGACATTTCTATCCTCCTATATACCAAAGATTGCCATAAATACACCGGCAGCTACTGCTGTACCGATAACACCGGCAACGTTTGGTCCCATTGCATGCATAAGTAAAAAGTTTGTCGGGTCTTCTTCTGCACCGACCTTCTGCGATACACGCGCAGCCATAGGCACGGCGGAAACTCCGGCAGAACCAATCAACGGATTAATTTTTCCTTTGGTAATCCAGCAAAGCAGTTTTCCAAAGAGGACTCCGGCTGCAGTACCAAACATAAATGCAATCAGTCCAAGAGCAACAATCTTAAGTGTGCTGAAATTTAAGAATGCTTCTGCACTGGTAGATGCACCAACGGAAGTACCCAGAAGAATAACTACGATATACATCAAAGCATTGGATGCTGTATCTGTAAGCTGTCTGACTACACCAGACTCACGGAAGAGGTTACCAAGCATAAGCATACCAACCAACGGAGCAGTTGTCGGAAGAATCAGACATACAATTGTAGTAACTACGATAGGGAACAAAATCTTCTCCAGTTTGGATACCGGACGAAGGTTCTCCATCTTGATTGCACGTTCTTTCTTTGTTGTAAACAGTTTCATAATTGGCGGCTGAATAATCGGAACCAGAGACATATAAGAATATGCTGCCACCGCAATCGGTCCCATCAATGCAGCCTGTCCTAATTTACCGGCAAGGAAGATAGAGGTCGGACCATCTGCTCCACCGATAATAGATACGGCTGCTGCTCCCTTGTCATTGAATCCCATCAGAATTGCAAGCAGGTAAGCTCCGAAAATACCGAACTGTGCTGCTGCTCCTAAAAGGAAGCTGATTGGGTTTGCAATCAAAGGGCCAAAGTCTGTCATCGCACCAACTCCAAGGAAAATCAGAGAAGGTAAGATTGACCACTCATCCAGAGTATAGAAATAATAAAGTAAACCACCGACACCATTGCTGGTCTCTTCCGGACTTGCAATAATGTCCGGATAAATATTAACCAGAAGCATACCAAATGCAATCGGAACCAGAAGAAGAGGTTCATAACCTTTCTTGATTGCCAGATATAAGAATACGCAGGCAATTACAATCATAAGGTAGTTACCCCAGGTCAGGTTAAAGAATGCAGTCTGATGCAGGAGGTTACTCATTGTGTCTCCAACATAACTTAACATAATTTTCCTCCTAGTTGTTCATTGTAGCAAGTAATGCTCCTGCTTCTACGCTGTCACCAACTGCAACTTCGATGCTTGCAACTGTTCCGTCTTCCGGTGCAACAACAGGAGTCTCCATTTTCATAATTTCAAGAATCAGAACTGCATCACCTTTCTTTACTGCTGTTCCAGGCTGAGCCTCAATCTTGAATACTTTTCCGGCTGCTCCGGCTTCAATCTTAATGCTTCCTGCTCCGGCTGCTGCCTTAGGTGCTGCTGCTTTTGCTGCAGGAGCTGCTGCTGCCTTTCTTGGTGCAGCTACAGGTGCAGATGCTCCGTTCTCTTCTACGGTAACATCATAAACATTTCCATTTACTGTAATTGTATAGTTTTTCATCTTTATATCCTCCTAATTATTCTTCAAACTATCTTCTCTTAATGGAACGTACTACAAATCCATCTGTAGAACTTCCTGTTGCTGCCGCAATTGCAGCAGAGATAACTGCAACAAGTTCCAAATCATCCTGAACCAGCTCTTCTTTCTGAGCAATCTGTTCTACTACTTTATCTTCTTTTGCAGCAGTTGCATCAGCCGCATTCTTTTTCTTATTCTGTAAATAAGGAATAATGCGGAATGCATAAATAATAATACTGATTAAAATTAAGATTACAAATACGGTACCCATGCCCATAAGTGTATTCATTCCGGCTTTGCCCATTTTCTCGCCAAGTGAATATACCTTGTCAAATGTCATACTGGTAAGTTCCGGTGTGTCTGTAGTTGTATCAAATACAACAGTAAAACTCAAATCACGGTTGGTATAATTCAATGTCTGTTCCATTACCATTGTCTTATTTGACTCTGTCATGGTAAAGTCACCAAATCCCTGGAAATCTCCTTCGTCAGCAACAGCTTCTTTCCAACTGCTATAGAAGTTGTAGTTTACTGCATCGCTCTTCTCTGAAATGGAAGAAAGAGCATTATCAATATCAGCTTCTGACACAGTAGTTATCTGCTGTACTGTCTGTTGTACTGTATCCTTCCACTGGTCATAGGTGCCTCCATTGAATGTTATTGAAGTCTGATCTGTCTTACCACAGGCCGTAACAGAAAATGCAAGCAGACAAACACATACAAGCATCCACAATTTTTTCTTCATAAGATTCACCTTTCTATTTTGTTCCATGTTTCTTATATGGAGTATCCATACGTTTTGTAAACAGCATTTCAAAAGCTGCTACAAGATATTTTCTGGTATCAGCAGGCTCAATAATCAAGTCTACATATCCTCTCTTAGCTGCAGTTACAACGTTAGACTGTAATGCCTCATATTCTTTTGCTTTCTCAGCAAGCTTGTCCGCATCAGCGTCTGCATACATAATCTCTGCTGCAAGACGTGCATCCATCATACCGGTCTTAACATCCGGCCATGCGTATACAAGGTCAGCACCGATTGCTTTGGAGTTCATCATTACTGCTGCACTTCCGTAAGCATTACCGGTAAGCAGGCTAACCTTAGGAACGGTAGCATTTGCAAATGCATATGTAAGTTTAGCCAGAGCTTTTGCAAGTCTTCTTTCGCTGCATTTTGTTGCTGTAAATCCAGCCACATTGGTAAGAGATAATACAGGAATATCAAATGCATCACAGAACTGGATGAATTCAGAAGCTTTTTCACAGCCTTTTGCACAAAGTGCTGCATCATGCTCTGCGACTTTCTTTCCTTCTTCATCATATTCTTCTGTGCAGTTAGCAACAGCACCGACAGTCAGTCCGTTTAACTGGATGAATCCGGTTACCATGCTCTTTGCATAATCCTTCTTTGTCTCTAAGAAATTGTGATTATCAGAAATCTCGCTTAATACGAAACGAGGATCGCCTTTCATGGTATCTACATTTTCGCATGCACGGTTCAAATCATCTTCACAGTCTTCCATATAACCATTCTCTGTATTATCTGCCGGAAGCATGCAGACCAGTTCACGAATCTGTGCAAAGATTTCTTCTTCAGAACCTGCCATATCAATGACGCCGGTCTCTGTGCTCTGGAAATCTGCAGAAGAAGTATCACATTTTCCAACGTAATTTCCTTCGATTGCGTTTGGTGCATTTACAAACATTTTGGCTTTATCAGCTTCCATATATGCAAAATCACATAATCCAGGTACTACGGTAAGTCCGCCGCCACAGTTGCCAAATACAGCACAAATCTGTGGAATTACTCCGGATGCCATAACCTGTTTTTCATAAATCATTCCTAATGCATTCAAAGCATCTACTGATTCCTGAAGACGAACTCCGGCACAATCCAAAAGTCCGATTACCGGTGCACCCATCTTCATCGCCCTGTCATAAACAGCTGCAATTTTCTTTGCATGCATCTCGCCAATTGTTCCATTTAATACGGAAGAATCCTGACTGTAGACAAATACCAGATTACCATCAATCAGACCATGTCCGGTAATGACACCATCTGATGGCGTAGCTTCATCTGCCAGATTAAAATCCGTATTTCTTGCGGTTACCAGAGAACCGATTTCCATAAAGCTGTTTTCATCCAGCAAACGGCAAATTCTCTGTTCTGCTAAGTTATTACTTCTGTTGCTCATCTCTTAGTCCTCCATCTATTTTAGAAAAAATAAAATTTTTCGCTAGGGTAATTGTAGTACATTGACCAAAACTTTTCAATAGCAAATTGTTAATTTTTTCACAGATTTTACATATCGCATTTTATGGCTGATTTTCTGACTTTATAAAGAAAAAAGGTCAACCATTCTGAGGCAGCTGTAGCGGTAATCCCATGCCGGAACACTGTCTTTTAAGACAAGTTCTTCCTCTCTCACCACCTGCCCGTTCAGTATATACTTAAGGGTTCCAACAGTAGTTCCTGCTTCCACCGGAGCCTCAAGTCTCTGCTTTCTCTCCAATTTAAATTCAATGGATTCATCCTTACGAAGCAGTATATTTTCTATCTGTTTTTCCTCTGTCCTGTTCTGAACCTCTGTCATCTTAATTCTGCTACAGTCTTCTGTCTTTGCCCCACTTATCTCAAGGGGACATTCTGCTTCCTTGGGGATTTCCAACTCCAGAAGATTTACCTTTTCAAAAGAATCGATTCCATACTGCATCAGCTGTTTTGTATCTGCCCATTTATAGTTCTTATTGTTTGGCCAGCCGCAGCCCAAAAGTGCCACCACATAGGTACGGTCATCCCGCCGCAATGCTCCCACATAACAGTATCCGGCATTGCCCGTAAACCGGTTTTACCACTGATTGCTCCGTCCATTATCGTAAGGAAACGGTTGTGATTATTGCAGCTGTAGTTTCGTGTTCCTTCTATATTAGAAAAGGAATAGGACGGTGTCTGCGTAATTTCAAGAAAAGTCTCTTTCATGGGAGACTCATTGATGCAATAGCTCATAATCCGGGCAAGGTCGGCTGCTGTCGTTCCATGGAATCCGTTTTCATCTTCCTTATCCAGTCCGTTTGGCGTAATGAAATAGGTATCCATGCAGCCAAGCTCCGCCGCCTTCTCATTCATCAAGCCAGCAAATGCCTCCACACTTCCTGCCACATGTTCCGCAATTGCCACTGCCGAATCATTGTGGGATTCTAACATCAGAGAGAAACAAAGGTCTTTTAATAAAAACTGTTCCCCACTTGCTCCATTCAGCTGCACATCCGGCTGGGAGGCTGCATAATCAGAAAATGTAACCACGTTATTTAAATCTGCATGCTCTAAGGTTACAATCAATGTCATAATCTTTGTCGTACTGGCATTTGCCCGGCGCACATCCTCTTCTTTTCCAAACAAAATACGCCCTGAATCCGCATCCATTAAGCATGCAGACAGCGCGTACAAATTCTTTGGTTCTTCGATTTCTATTTCATTTTCTTCCTGCGTTTCATCCGGATTATCCTGTGGCAGCAGTTCTGCCGGAATATGATTGGAACTAAAAAATATAAAAAGCAGAGATAATGCTGTCATTTTCTTCCACCGTCTCTTTTTCATGACCGCTCCGAAATACATTTTCTCTGCATTCTATTCATTTCTTTCTATGATTATACTTCCGCTTACTACATTCCCTGTTGCTATACTTCAAGCTTCATTTCCGCTTCCTGTTCAGCCTGATGCTTGAATTCTTCCACCTGGTCTTCATTCAGCACCGGGAGTTCATCGATGGAATGCACACCAAAGCTCCGTAAGAATTCCTCTGTTGTGCCAAACAGCATAGGTCTGCCCGGAGCATCCAATCTTCCCACTTCATTGACCAGATTATATTCCACCAGTTTGCTTACTGCATGGTCGCAGGATACGCCACGGATTTTTTCAATCTCCGCCTTGGTGATTGGCTGCTTATAAGCAATGATGGATAAGGTCTCTAGCAGTACGTCTGTAAGAACACGCTTCTTTGGCTGTTTTGCAATCCGAATCAGATATTCATACATTTCATTCTTCGTACACATCTGATAAGCGCCGTCCAGTTCGATAATCTGGATACCTCTTTCTTCCTGCTCATATTTCTGCCGGAGTGCTTCTATTTTCTTTTTAGTTTCCTGTTTGTCTAATTCAATTGCATTGGCAATTTTATCCAATTCTACCGATTCCCCCATGGTAAATAAAATTGCTTCTATAATTGCTTCATAATTCTTTTCTTCCATTACTACCCTCATATAATAAGAGCCTAGGCTGCAACCTTGGACTCTATTCTGATATCATCAAATATTTTATCCTGATAAATGGTTATCTTGCCCATCTTCATCAGCTCAAGCACTGCAAGGAAGGTCACGATAATCTCCATCTTGCCACACTGTGCTTCTAAAAGACTGCGGAAGCTGAAATGTGGATGTGTCATTGCATACTGCTCTAAATATACCATTTTATCGGACAGTGATACTTCTTCTTTCTCAATCTTGCCAAATTTGGAACGAACCGGGTCAATCTTATCTTCCTGCTTACGCATGATGGATTTGAAAATATCATTCAATTTCTTCAATGTGACATCTGCCATCAGTTCCTCTAAATCCACCGGCTCTTCATAGGCAGCTACCTCGTCCGGAATCGTCGGCTCCTTAAACATCACCTTTTCCGCATCCATCTGACGGTCTTTTAATTCATAGGAAATGCATTTATACATCTTATATTCCAAAAGCTGTTCTACCAGTTCTGCTCTCGGGTCTTCTGCTTCCTCTTCTTCTGTCTCTTTTGCCGGAAGAAGCATCTTTGATTTAATATCAATCAGTGTGGCTGCCATAACTAAGAACTCACTCATAACATTTAAATCCTGCCGCTTCATTTCCCGGATATATTCCATATACTGATTGGTAATCTCCACAATTGGGATATCATAGATATTTACTTTATTCTTATCCAGCAGATGAAGGAGCAAATCTAACGGTCCTTCGAACACCTGCAGCTTTACTGTTAATTCCATTTCAAAACCTCTCCATTCTTTCCTAGCACATCTATTTTAACGGTATCTAAGAAAAAACGCAAGTGTTTTCACAAGATTTAGTGTTTTTCACAACTTTATACCACAAATCAAGCAATATCTTGTGGTTTTATAACCATAAACACAAGTTCCGCCCGGTTAAAGATTCTGATATGAAAGGTATGGGTTCCAAGCCCCCGGCTTACGATTACTTTCTTTCCCTCAAAATCAAAGGCTCCTGCATCATATTTCGGGAACCACTGAAACTGCGGAGAAATCAGGCTTCCAACGCCCGGAATCCGTATCAGTCCTCCATGATTATGTCCGCAAAAAGTCAAATCCGCTCCCCAGTCTGCATATTCCTTCGCATATCTTGGATTGTGTGCTAACAGCACCTGAAATGTATCTTCCGTCTGCTTCGGAAGCGTTTTCTCAAGATAATCCTGTGGAAGTGGCACATCCACTCCTTTTTTATAACAGGACAATGGAATTTCAAGCCCGGTAACCGCCAGTTCTCCAAAAGCTTCTGTTTCATTATGCAGTACATGGATGCCAAGCTCTTTTACCTTATTTTCAAAAGCGAAAAATTTCTCCTGATACTCACTTTTTCTTATGTGGGCACGGGATTCATGATTTCCGTAAGAATAATAAACCGGTGCAATCCTGCACAGCTCTTCCAATATCTTTAACGCTGTCTCATAGGTGTCACTTTTCCTGCTGACCACCATATCTCCTGGAATCAGAATCAGATCCGGCTGTCCACTTCTAATTGCATCTAAAAGCCGGATGTTGTCTTTTCCATACTGAAAACCATGCAAATCTGCCAGTACTGCTGCCTTATATTCTCTTTGCACTTTACCACTTTTTATCTCATAATCCGTTCTTGCAAATTTTTTTAATTCCTGCCACTGCCAGATTATGTAAACCAAAATCACACATGCTATTACAATAATGATTTTTAATAACATCTTTCACCTCTTTGCATCAACAAAATAAACCATGCTTTATCTGCATATTTCTTTCTCTTCTCTATTAAAATGTAATAGAACATACCGGAGGTATTCTTATGCATACCATTCTTTCCATTTTCATAAGCCTGTCTCTTCTCAGCCCGGCCTTTTTACCAATGGCATCACAATTTTCTGTTCTTGCAGAAAACGAAAGTTCTACAGAATCCGGCAATCCATCCCCTGATGCTTCCATGCCAGATGCTTCCAATCCGGATGCTGCTTCCGATGCATCTGCTCCGGTCGCATTGTCCGCTCCCAGTGCTCTTTTAATGGAAGCATCTACCGGAACCATCATCTATGAAAAAGATGCTCATTCCATCCTGCATCCTGCCAGCATTACGAAAATCATGACGCTGATTCTGATTTTCGATGCTCTGGACACACAAAAAATTTCCTTAGATGATGTTGTCACAGTTTCGGAACATGCTGCAAGTATGGGCGGTTCCCAGGTCTTCTTAGAACCGGGTGAAACCCAGACCGTTGATACCTTGATAAAGTGTATCAGTGTTGCCAGTGCCAATGACGCCTGCGTTGCCATGGCAGAATTCATTGCCGGTTCGGAAGATGCCTTCGTTGCCCAGATGAATGAGCGGGCTGCCGGACTTGGTATGAAGGATACCAACTTTGTTAACTGCTGCGGTCTTGACGTTGACAATCATATGACCAGTGCCTATGATGTTGCTCTAATGTCCCGGGAATTAATCACAAAATATCCGCAGATACATAATTATTCCACCATCTGGATGGAAAATATTACCCATGTCACGAAAAAAGGGTCTTCCGAATTTGGTTTAACCAACACCAATAAGCTCATCAAACAATACGCCTATGCCACTGGATTAAAAACCGGTTCCACCGGTCTTGCCAAGTACTGTGTCTCAGCCACTGCTGAAAAAGATAACATTAAACTCATCGCAGTCATTATGGCTGCACCGGATTATAAAGTGCGTTTTGCTGATGCGTCCGCCCTTTTAGACTATGGTTTTTCCGTATGCCGGCTCTATCAGGATACCACACCGCCCGCTCTGCCGGAATTATCCGTACGGGGTGGCACCGATAAAAAGGTCAGTCTTTCCTATGAAGGAACCTTTTCATATCTTGATACTGCAGGAAATGACTTAAATCTTATTGAAAAAAAGCTTTCTCTTCCAGAAGAAATAAAAGCTCCGGTAACACAGGGAAAAGAAGCCGGCACACTTTACTATACATTAAATGAAAAAGAAATCGGCTCCATCCGTGTCTTATATGATACTACAATTCCAAAAGCTACCTACCAGGATTATTTTCGTAAGACGCTTACTTATTTCTTCTCCCTGTAAAACCTTTTCTACAAAAGCGGGGCCAGCAGACGCAGACAGGTCTGTATCATCCGTACTCCTACAAATCTGTGTTTGCAGAATTCCAGATCAATCTGCTGTGACTGTCCGATTACCGCAAGTGCATCTTCTTTTAACTGCAGCACTGCCTCGGTCTTATAGCACCAGACTCCGCATTCAAAATGCAGATACATACTGCGGTAATCCAGATTGATACTGCCTACGGTAGCAATTTTATCATCACAGACAAAACTCTTTGCATGAATAAATCCCGGTGTATACTGATAAATCTTTACACCACTTTCAATAAGAACACCATAATCTGCCTGTGTCAGAAGATAAACAAATTTCTTATCCGGAATTCCAGGTGTTACAATCCGCACATCCACACCACGTTTTGCCGCATTCTGAAGGCTTACCAGCATTTCATGGTCAATAATCAGATACGGGGTGAAAATGTAGACATACTTCTGTGCTGAATTAATAATGTTCATGTATACATTCTCGCCGGTATTTTCGTGATCTAACGGTGTATCACTATACGGCTGCACATATCCAACGGATGGAATCTTTGCCACATAGTCTGCATCCGGCCGGAACTTCTCATAATCCTCCGTGGAATTTATTATATAATTCCACATTTCAAGAAACATACAGGTAAAGCTCCATACTGCTGCACCTTTCATACGGATTCCGGTATCCTTCCAGTATCCAAACCGCTCAATTTCATTGATATATTCATCTGCAATATTGATTCCACCAGTAAATGCAACATTTCCATCAATAACGAGGATTTTTCTGTGGTCACGGTTATTCATAATGACAGCAAGTCTCGCCCGCAACGGATTAAACGCCGCACATTTAATTCTGATTTTCTGCAATTCCTTATAGAAATTATTCGGCAGTGTCGTAATGCAGCCAACATCATCATAAATCAGACGTACTTCTACGCCCTCTTCCACTTTTTCCTTCAAAAGCTGAATCAGCTCCCGGAACATCTTTCCATCATCTAAAATAAAATATTCCAGAAAAACAAACTTTTTCGCTTTCCGGATTTCTTCTAACATAACCGGAAACATTTCTTCTCCGGACGGATAATAATTTGTTGCTGTATGTTCATAAACTGGAAAATGCGCCCAGTCACTGATATATGAAGACTGTCCAGCGGCAACCGAATCTTCTTCTGCCAGCCGTTCTCTGCACGCTCTATCTTCTGTAAGAAGCGGTTCTACTTCCTCATTTACACGGTTCATTTTCTCTCTTGCCTTTCTGGTGAGTTCCGGTCTTCCAAATACCACGTACAGCAATAATCCGAGCAATGGAAACATCAGAATAATAAATACCCATGCCAGCCGGTATGCCGGATTCATTCTTCGATTTACAACGAATAAAGCTACGATAAATGCAAGTATATTGAGAATCAGGTTGATGTAAGTAGACATTTTACCAACTTCCAGCAGCAGATAAAATAAATATCCAAACTGAAGTAAAATAAGTAAAACTGTGATAAAAAGTCTGCTGATTAAAACTTTAACTATTTTCTTCACCTTATTCCCTCCTCTTTCTTTTCTACCCCTTGTTTTATGCGTATTCTTCATTCTACCGCATTTTCTCCCAGAAATCAAATGTCCGGCGTATTCCTTTCCCTCTGTCTCTGTCTCTTTCTCTTTCTTTCTGCTTTTTATCTCTTCCAGGCTATTTTCTTTTATCGAATCAGCCGCATGACATCCAGCCTCCCCCAGCCCTGTGCATGCTTGGATTTTCCAGTATCTACACTCGTCTCATAAAGCCGCAGTTTTACTTCTGCCGGTTTTAGATTTGGATAACGGCTTAAAAGCACCGCGACCGCCCCCGCCACCACCGGTGTTGCCATAGAGGTTCCACTTTTCATCTCATAACCATTTCCCATCCGCTTACAGCTGACAATCGCTGTTCCAGGAGCCACTACTTCTGGTTTCATAATGCAGGCTTCCGTCGGACCCCTCCCACTATACCCACGCATCAGACCCAGATTTTTTACTTCTCCTTCCTCATCATCACTGCTGCCCACCGTTATAATCTTCCGGCATAGCCCCGGTATCGTAATACTCTTATCCTTTGGCCCGTTATTTCCTGCAGCAGCAACCACTACGATTCCTGCGTCCCAGACTGCTTCAATTGCTGCTAACAATTCCTCCTGTTCTTCCCTTCTGGCCGAAGCAAGCATTCCTACGGAAATATTTAAGATTCTTATATTCATTTTCCCATAATTTGCAATCAGCCATTTTAATGCAGATACCACCAGTCTGGTATTTCCCTTTCCCATACGGTCTAATACTTTTATCGCATATATCGCTGCTCCCGGTGCCATCCCCCGGTAACGTCCATGAGAAGCAAAACCGGAACCTGCAATAATTCCGGAAACATGGGTTCCATGACCGTTATCATCATAAAGTATCTTCTTATCACCTACATAATCACGAAATCCTCTGATTCTTTGTCCAAAATCAATATGAGTTCCAATTCCTGTATCCATCACGGCTACCGTGACATTATTTCCAATATATCCTAGTTTATGAGCTTCATTCACCCTTGTAATCTGTCTGACCCGTTCCATACTGCACCATTTTATGTTTTCTTATAATATATGCAGTGCAGCATTTTTGACCACCTGCAGTGCTTTCCGGATACCCGAAAAAAGTTTACCCAGCAAACTCGGCTCTTTTTTTCTGCCAGACTTTTTTCTTCGCTACTTACGTAAAAAGGCGTATACCCTTGTGGATTTTCATCCGCAAAAGCATACGCCTTATTTTATTTATGTGAGTATTGAAAAATCACATGCCACGAATCTGCAATTAGTTCTGAGCAGGAACATCCTTGATGGAGAAGCTGATTCTTCCCATTCTGTCTTTGCCCATGCAGATACAGGTTACTGTATCACCAAGAGTCAGAACATCTTCTACATGTTCGATTCTCTCTTTCGCAATCTTGGAAATGTGAACCATTCCCTCTTTGCCCGGTGCAAATTCGATGAATGCACCAAATTCTTTGATGCTTACTACTTTACCAGTGAAAATCTGACCTTCTTCAAAATCAGTTGTAATGATACGGATCATGTCAGCAGCTTTCTCAAGCATTGCTTTATCGGTACCACAGATGCTTACTGCACCTTCATCATTGATGTCAATCTTAACACCAGTGCGGTCGATAATCTCGTTGATTGTCTTACCCTTCTGACCTACTACATCACCAATCTTAGCCGGGTCAATCTGAACCTGAAGAATCTTTGGAGCATACTGTCCAACTTCTTTTCTTGGCTCAGCAATTGCTTTGGACATAACTTCGTCCATGATATAAAGTCTTGCTTCCCTGGTTCTTCTGATTGCTTCTTCTACGATAGGTCTTGTTAATCCGTGAATCTTAATATCCATCTGGATTGCAGTAATACCGTCATGTGTACCGGTTACCTTGAAGTCCATATCTCCGAAGAAGTCCTCAAGTCCCTGAATATCGGTTAATACGATGTAATCATCATCTGTCTCACCAGTTACCAGACCACAGGAAATACCTGCAACCATTTTCTTAATCGGAACACCTGCAGCCATAAGTGCCATACAGGATGCACAGGTAGATGCCATAGAGGTAGAACCATTAGATTCAAAGGTCTCGGATACGGCACGGATTGCATATGGGAATTCTTCTTCAGAAGGAAGAACCGGAACCAATGCTTTCTCAGCCAGTGCTCCATGTCCGATTTCACGACGTCCCGGTCCTCTGGAAGGTTTTGTTTCTCCAACAGAGTAGGATGGGAAATTGTAATGGTGCATATATCTCTTGGTGGTAATATTCTCATCTAATCCATCGATTTTCTGAACTTCAGATAATGGAGCTAATGTTACAACATCACAAATCTGAGTCTGTCCACGGGTAAACATAGCAGAACCATGTACTCTAGGAATAATATCAACCTCAGATGCCAGCGGACGAATCTGGTTGATTGCTCTTCCATCCGGACGTTTGTGGTCTTTTAAAATCATCTTACGAACGGTCTTCTTCTGATACTGATATACAGCCTCACCAACTAATGGAAGCCACTCTTCGTTATCTGCAAATGCCTCTTCCATTTTCTCTGTTACTTTACGGATATTTTCTTCTCTGGTCTGTTTGTCGTCAGAGAATACTGCTACTTCCATCTCATCCGGTGTAACAATCTCACGCATAGCTGCAAACATTTCCTCTGGAACTGCACAGCTTGTATATTCATGTTTTGGCTTACCAACTTCGTTTACCAGTTTCATAATGAAATCATTAATGGTCTGGTTGATGTCGTGTGCCATGTAAATTGCTTCAATCATTTTATCTTCCGGAATCTCATTTGCTCCGGCTTCAATCATGATTACTTTCTCTCTGGTAGAAGCAACCGTCAACTGTAAATCACCATTGTCCCAAACTTCCTGGGATGGGTTGATTACAAATTCACCATCTTTCATTCCGACCTGTGTCATAGCACATGGTCCGTCAAATGGGATATCCGAAATGCAGGTTGCAATCGCAGAACCAAGCATTGCTACGATTTCCGGACGGCATTCCGGGTCAACGCTCATAACGAGGTTGTTTAATGTTACATCATTACGATAATCCTTTGGGAATAACGGACGCATAGGTCTGTCAATTACACGGGAAGTAAGGATTGCATTCTCAGATGCTTTTCCTTCTCTCTTATTAAATCCGCCAGGGATTTTTCCTACTGCATATGATTTCTCTTCGAACTCTACGCTAAGAGGGAAAAAGTCGATTCCGTCTCTTGGCTTTTCAGATGCTGTTGCAGTAGATAATACAGTGGTATCACCGTAGTGCATGAATGCACATCCATTTGCCTGTTTACCCACACGGTTAATATCAACCGTAAGAGTTCTTCCGGCAAGTTCCATTGAATAACTCTGGTACATATCATTTCTCCTTTTTTGTATACAGGATATTCCTGCTTATTATGGCAGAAGTTCCGAAATGGTGCTGTTTGCAGCCATCCGGAGGTGTATCGACCGAAACTACTGATTAACACAATCTGTAATTGCACTAATCAGTGGTCTCGGAATCGTCCTTCTGCCGTTCTTACATTGTCATCCATAAGACTCTGTACTTGCAGTTCCTTACAGATATCCGGCAACCTGTGGAAGCCTAGCAACCGAAAAATAGAGCGGACAACTCCGCTCTATTCTATACGGTTTCCTTTTACAAGAAATTACTTTCTTAAACCTAAACGTTCGATTAAAGAACGATATCTTTCAATATCAACTTTCTTTAAGTAAGCCAGTAAACGACGTCTCTGACCAACCATCTTTAAAAGTCCTCTTCTGGAATGATGATCCTTCTGATTTACTTTTAAGTGCTCATTCAGCTCATTGATTCTGGCTGTTAAAAGTGCAACCTGTACCTCTGGTGAACCTGTGTCTGTAGCAGTTTTACCATATTCTGCGATGATTGCTTCTTTTCTTTCTTTTGATAACATTTACGTTTCCTCCTTATATTTTCTTATCGCCTGATAATCAGTAAAAGGTCGGAGTGTCCATCTACCGAATATCGGCTAAATCATACCTAACAAATATAACATACTACTTATTATTTGTAAACAAAATTCTGTTAGTTTCCTTATCTAGTTTCCTAATACACGGACAACACATACTGGTGAACGATAATATGCATTGGAAATCTTGATTCCGGTAGAAGGTGAACTTGCATGAACAATCTGACCATTTCCGATATAGATTGCCACATGGTTGATGCCCTTACCGCTACCATAGAAGAACAAATCTCCCGGCTGTGCTTCGGATGCACTGATTCTGGTTCCGCATCCTGCCTGTGCTCTGGATGAGTGTGGCAGATATACGCCATAATTTGCATATACGGATAATACGAATCCGGAACAGTCCGCTCCTCTGGTAAGGCTGGTTCCGCCCCATACATATGGATTACCGACAAACTGTGTTGCATAAGCCACCAGTGATACTCTTGTATCTGAAACACCCTGACCATATTTTAATTCTGTCATGGTCTGTGCCTTTGGCAGCTGCTGTGAAATCTCTACATAGTCGGTGCTTGCATATCCTACATCACCATCTAAGTCTACTTCCACCCAGCCATCATACTGATTTAAAACCTCTAATTCTTCTCCTTCCGGCATCAATGCCAGTTTGGTACAATCGGTATTCATCTCAGCACGTACATTTAAAGTCTGTGTTGTAACGGTTGCAATGGTCTTCATTACTTCCTGGGCTTTTGCTACAGCTGCCTCTCCGGTAATGATATATTCTGCTTTTACATATCCGGTTACCTGACCAGATTCAATTTTAAGCCACTCGCCATCGTCCTCTAATATTTCACATCCGGCATCGTTCTGCATCTTTCCTACGATATCAGAATTGGTATCCGGCTGTTCCCTTACATTTAAACTGCTGTCAACCTGTGCAATACCAAGATTGGTATATCCACAGATTGTTGTATCTGCTGGTACCGCTGTATCGGTTGCTGCTGTATCTGCAGGTACCGTTGTATCAGTTGCTGCAGCATCCTCAGACTGTCCTTCCATCGTTGTAACAGTATTGGTTGCTGAAACAACAATATCTGTATTATAATAGGAATCCATTGTAGCAAATATTCCTGCATTTAAGCCGGAACCTGCTGATGTCTGTGCAGCTGCGCCACCCTCAAGCGCCACTGTAAGTCCACAGGTAAGAATAAATGCTGTTGTCTTCCACTTTCTATTGTTCTTCATAAAAATATGCCTCCTGACATTGTAACGATGCAAAATGCACCCTGCATTTCCGCATCTGTTCGAATCAATATGCTTCTCCATATTTTAAGATTATAGCAACGTGATTTCATAATGTCAACATAAATATGTAACAATTATGTAACAATTGTTCGAAATTTTACGAAATTCATATATTTAATGCTGCTGTACATAAAATCTGCCATAGGCAATATCCTGTTCGAGCTGTTGCTTTAAAGCCTCTAAGGATTCAAACTTCATCTCGCTGCGCTCTCTGCTCCGGAAGCAGACACGCACTTTCTTTCCATAGAGATTCTCATTAAAATCAAAAATATTGGTTTCCACTGCCACCGGATTAACCCCTTCGATAGTCGGCTTACATCCAACATCTGCGATTCCATGATACGTCTTATCCCCTACTACAACATCACAAACATAGACGCCAAACGGCGGAAGCAGTTTGTTTTCCGGCGGTATGATATTTATGGTCGGGATTCCAAGTACCTTCGCGCCCATTTCTCTGCCATGTATTACAACACCTTCCACAAAATAATCATAGCCAAGAAGGTATTTTACTTTTTCCATATTGCCCTTTTCTACTTCTTCCCGGATAAAGGTACTGCTGATATCCCGATTCTCATACTGAACCTTATCTATTACCTTAAGTTCATAATGCAGCTTCTTCGCATATATTTCCAGCAGATGGTAATCTCCGCGGCGGTTATGTCCGAAATGAAAATCTGTTCCAACCACAATACCACGGATTTTCATGGAAGAAGCCAGCATTTCAATAAATGCTTCCGGTTCCATGGTCATGACTTCTTTGGTAAAAGGATATTCAATCAGATAATCAATGCCCTGCTCTTCACAGATTGCAACCTTCTCTTCATTCGTCGTAAGCACCTTCTGGACTTCATTTATCCTGCCCGGTCTCGGCGGAATGGCAAAGGTAAATAGTACCGTTGCACAGCCTTTATTCTTCTGCTCCATCATATGTTCTAATAAAGTCTCATGTCCTCTGTGCAGACCATCAAATTTGCCAAGGGAAAGCACGCATTCTTCTTCAATATGAAATTCTGTTGTTCCATGTATATACTTCATTTTTTATACCTGCTTAAATGTCTTTTTCCTTCTCATTGCTGTGTAAAGAAAAGTTTTACCGGCTTAAACAGCCTGTCCGCTGTACGGTATTCATATATTCCAACAAAATGATTTGCATTGTCATACACTCTGACTTTTTTGCAGTCATCTTCTTTATAAAAAGAAGCAAGCGTATGCTCTATCGTCTCTGCCTCTGCTATCACAGGCAGCGGCAGCTTATTTCCATTATATAAAAGTGCCGTACTATCTTTGCGGCTGTGAATCTGTGGCAGATTTTTAAATACGGTATCAATGGGATATAAAATCTCTTCTATCTTACCACTTTTCATTATTGTCTCAATTTCCTGCAGTGTTTTTGCAGCTTCTATTTGAAAATCTGAAACGCTTGTCCGTACCAGGTACTCCATACAGGCTCCACAACCTAATTTTTCTCCGATGTCATGGCACAATGTCCGGATATAAGTTCCTTTGGAACAGTGCACCCGCATGGTCACTCGCGGCAAGTCGATTGATAAAATTGCAATATCTAATATCTGAACCTTCCTTGCCTTGCGTTCTACTTCCACACCTTCTCTTGCTAAGTCACATAATTTCTTTCCATTGACCTTCAGTGCAGAATACATCGGCGGAATCTGTGCATATTCTCCCACAAAACTTTCAATACACTGCTTTACTTCTTCTATGGAAAGATTTACCTCGGATTCCTTTAATATGGTTCCTGTCATATCCTGGGTATCCGTTTCTTTTCCCAAAAGCATGACTGCCTCGTATACCTTGTCCTTATCAGTTAAAAGGTCACAGACTCTGGTTGCTTTTCCTATACATACAGGAAGTACGCCCTCCGCATCCGGATCAAGCGTACCTGTATGTCCAATCTTTTTCATTTTTAAAATTCCACGTAGCTTTGCAACTACGTCAAAGGACGTAAATCCTTTTTCTTTTCTTACATTAATAATTCCGTCCATACGTTATCCTGTCTATTTCAAAAGCTGTTTTTCAACGTCCTTTACGATTCCCTCAAGAATCTCTTTGGCATTGCCTTCTATGGTTGCTCCGGCTGCCCGTATATGACCGCCTCCACCATAGGACATCATAATAACTGCCACATCTACCTTACCACTGGAACGCATGCTTGCTTTAAAGCTTCCATCCTCATTTTCGTAAAGAAAGATTGCAGCTTCCACATCTTTGGTAGCACGAAGCTGCTGTACGATTCCTTCTAAATGTTTCGGAAGAACCTGGTATTTTTCCATTTCTTCTTTGGTTACGATAGATGCAATGCATTTTCCATCTAAAAAGAGCTGGCTGTCCACCAATGCCTGACCTAAAATCCGGTTCTGCTCGTAAGTTTTCTCATAATAAGTCTTATCCACGATACGGCTGAAATCAATCCCCATTTCCATCAGCCTGCCGGCAATGTTCATGGTCTTTGCAGAAGTACAGGAATACTGGAACACACCGGTATCATGCACAATTCCCACATAAATACATTCTGCAATTTCCTTTGTAATCTTCTCTTCATCTATGAGTTCATATACAAGCTCACAGGTTGAACTTGCCTCCGGGAAAATGTAGTTTGCATCTGCAAAGTTCTGATTGCTGATATGATGGTCAACACAGAAGGTGCGTTTTGCTGCATGAAAATATTTCACTGCATTTCCCAGTCGTTTCTCATCGCCGCAGTCCAATGCAATAAATAAATCGTATGGCTCTTTTTCTATATAAGAGCTGTCAATTTTATCTGCATTTGCAAGGAATTTGAAAATGTTTGGAATCGGTTCCAGATGGAGTTCCACTTCCATTTCCGGATGATATTTTCTGATATAGTTATATACTGCTAACGTGGAACCTACACAGTCTCCGTCAGGTTTTACATGACCGGCTATTGCTACACGCTTCACATCATAAAGCTGTTCCTCTAATTTCATTGGCAACACCTGCTCTCTTTCTCTTCGGATGAGGCTTAGGACTCTTCCTGTCCAATTACCTCATCAATTTTCTTTGACATGTTTACACCATACTCAATGGACTGATCCAGGATAAACCGAATCTCCGGAGTATTTCTTAAATTGATACTTTTTGCGAGGGCATGACGAATATACCCTTCTGCACTATTAAGACCTTTGATTGTATTATTCTGAGCTTCTTCGTCTCCGAATACACTGATATACGCCTTACAGGTTTTTAAATCCGGTGCCACTTCTACGGCAACCACGCTGGTCATCGGCGCAATACGCGGGTCTTTTACTTCACTCCGGATAATGTTGGAGAGTTCTCTTTGAACTTCTCCATTTATCCGCATATTTTTCATACTATTTTTTTGCATAATTTTCCTGTCCTTCTATCAGATTATCTGGCAACCTCTACCATCTTATATGCCTCTACCTGATCCAGTTCTGCAATATCATTAAATCCTTCGAATACAAGACCACACTCATATCCGGCTTTTACTTCCTTCACATCGTCCTTGAAACGTTTCAGGGAAGCAAGATTTCCTTCAAATATCTGTGTTCCCTCACGGGTAATACGGACTTTACATCCACGCTCAAAGTTACCATCCAATACATAAGAACCTGCAATGTTACCAACACCGGATGCTTTGAAAATCTGACGAACTTCTGCATGGCCGATTACTTTTTCTTCGTATACAGGATCTAACATTCCCTTCATAGCAGCTTCTACGTCTTCAATTGCGTTATAGATAACTTTATACAGACGGATATCTACACCTTCATTTTCAGCAGTAACCTTTGCTGTAGGGTCCGGTCTTACGTTAAATCCAATGATGATTGCGTTAGATGCAGATGCTAAAGTAACATCAGATTCGTTGATTGCACCAACACCGCCATGGATAATCTTAACCACAACTTCGTCGTTGGAAAGTTTTACAAGACTCTGTTTTACGGCTTCTACAGAACCCTGGACGTCTGCTTTAACGATGATATCCAGCTCTTTTACATCTCCGGACTGAATCTGTGAGAACAGATCATCTAAAGACATTCTGGAACGGGTCTCCTCTAACAGTTTTGCCTTTCCTTCGGAAATATATGTCTCTGCAAAGTTTCTTGCATCTTTTTCACTGTCACATGCTACGAATGTTTCTCCTGCATCCGGTACACTGGAAAGTCCTAAAATCTCTACCGGCATGGATGGTCCGGCTTCTTTTACTCTTCTTCCCTTATCGTCAATCATGGCACGCACTTTACCATATGCACTACCACAGGCAATCGGCTCACCAACTGTAAGGGTTCCCTTCTGTACTAAAACAGTTGCTACAGCTCCTCTTCCTTTATCCAGCTGTGCCTCAATGATAACACCACGGGCTTTACGTTTTGGATTTGCCTTTAATTCGCTGACTTCTGCTGTTAATAATAACATTTCCAATAACTGGTCAATACCTCGTGGGTATGAGCAGATACCGGTACAAAGATGGTGCTTCCACCCCAGTCTTCCGGAATCAGTTCATATTCGGATAACTCCTGTTTTACTCGGTCGATATTGGCATTTGGCTTATCAATCTTATTGATTGCTACTACGATTTCAATTCCGGCTGCTTTAGCATGGTTAATTGCTTCTACAGTCTGTGGCATGACACCATCATCTGCTGCAACTACAAGAATTGCGATGTCGGTAGATTTTGCTCCACGCAGACGCATTGCGGTAAATGCTTCATGTCCCGGTGTATCTAAGAAGGTAATCTTCTGTCCGTTGATACTTACCACATATGCTCCGATATGCTGTGTGATACCACCAGCCTCACGGTCTGTTACATGTGTATTACGGATTGCATCCAGAAGGGATGTTTTACCATGGTCAACGTGACCCATTACACAGACAACAGGTGGTCTTGGAACTAAATCTTCTTCTCTTTCTTCATCCTCTTTTAAAAGCTCTGCAATTACGTCTACCTTTTCTTCCGGCTCTGCAATACAGTTAAATTCCAGTGCAATTTCTTCTGCACTGTCATAGTCGATTTCCTGATTTACGGTAACCATCTGTCCCTTCATAAAGAGCTTCTTGATGATTTCAGAAGCCTGAACCTTCATCTTATCTGCCAGTTCCTTAATCGTCATACGCTCCGGCAGGGATACGCTGCGGATGGTATCTTCTTCCTTTGGTTTCGGCTGTGCAGGACGTTTCTTCTTACCGCCGTTTTTCTCAAGATTTACATATCTTTCCTGTTTCTTGCTTCCTAACTTATCGTGCTCCTGCACCTGTTTCTTACGGGTATTGTCACGGTCACGGTTCTCACGGCTTTCTTTTCTTAAATCGTCCGGTCCTGCCTGGATTGCTTCTTTATTGAAACGGTTTAATTCCTGATCGAATCTTCCACCATTTCTTCCGCCTCTTCCATTTCTGTCGCCTTGTGGACGGTTATTATTGTATGGTCTGTCTCCCTGTGGGCGGTTATTGTTGTACGGTCTGTCTCCCTGCGGGCGGTTGTTATTGTACGGTCTGTCTCCCTGCGGGCGGTTGTTATTATACGGTCTGTCTCCCTGTGGACGGTTATTGTTGTATGGTCTGTCTCCCTGCTGACGGTTATTGTTAAAGTTTCTTGTCTCCGTCTTCTTCTCTTCTGTTTTCACTACCGGTTTCTCCTGAACAGTTTTTGTTTCCGTAGTCTTTACTTCTGCAGTTTTCGTTTCTGCTGGTTTTACTTCTGCAGCCTTAACTTCTGTTGCCTTTACCTCTGCCGGCTTAACTTCTGCAGCTTTTACTTCTGCAGGCTTTGGTGCTGCCGGTTTTGCAGGCTGAGCTGGTCTTGCAGCCGGTGCCGGTCTTCTTGTTTCTCCGGTCTTGGCATTGGTGTGATAAGCCTGACGTCTGCTTCCCGGATTGGTCTTGCTGTTCTGTGGGTTAAATACAGCAGAAATACTTGCTTTTTTCTTCGGTCGAGCCGGTGCCTCTGTTGATTTTGCCTCGCCTGTAGCTTTTGTTTCACCTGCTGGCTTTGCTTCTGTTGCAGCTTTTGCTTCGCCTGCCGGCTTTGTCTCTGCTGCTGGCTTTACTGCCGGTTTTGCTGCTCCGTTTACTTTAGAACGCACCAGTTTCTGTGCATCTTCATCTATACTATTACTGGATGTCTTTACTTCATACTGGGTTCCTTTTAAGGAATCCAAAACATCCTGCGGCTTTATATTTAATTCTTTTGCGAGTTCATATACTCTGAGTTTTGACATATATAACTACCTCCGTTATTCAGTTGTTAACAGTTTCAATTGCTTTATGACGGCTTTGGCAAGACCTTCGTTGGTAACTGCCAATGATGCCCGAAATTCTTTTCCAATATGATGTCCGAGACTCTCCTTATCAGCATAAGCATAAAATGGCACTTCATAAAAGCTGCACATATCACGGAAATGTTTCTTCGTATTATCTGAAGCATCTCCTGCGACAATGACCAGATGAGCCTTTCCTTCTTTTACCGCTTTCTCTGTTGAAAATTCTCCGCTTGCAACATTTCCTGCCTTGGCAGAAAGTCCAAGCATGGATAACACCTTATCTTGTTTCAATATTCTGCATCTCCTTTTGCAACTCCTCATATATTTCTTCCGGAATCGCCATTTTCAAAGATCTTTCCAAGCCCTTTGTCTTTTTTGCTGCCAAAAAGCAATCCATATTCGGACAGATATATGCGCCTCTTCCATTCTTCCTTCCAGTGGAGTCCACTACAAGTTCATCTTCCGGCGTATGAATAATCCGAATCAGTTCTTTCTTGCTTTTCATTTCCTGGCATCCTACACATTTCCGCATAGGAATCTTCTTATTCGTTGCCATCTATGAACTCACCATCTCCTGCGTTTTCTTCTTCATAACCTTCCTCATAACCCTCTTCATACTCCTCATCATAGTCCTCGTAATCATTTTCATAATCCATGAATTCACCGGACTCTCTTGCCTGTGTCTCACTCTTGATATCAATCTTGAATCCGGTCAGTCTTGCAGCAAGTCTTGCATTCTGTCCTTCTTTACCGATAGCAAGGGATAACTGATAATCCGGAACAACAACCTTTGCGCTCTTCTCTTCGCCATCTGCGATTACGGAAATAACTTTTGCTGGGCTTAATGCGTTCTCGATTAACATAGCAGGATTCTCATTCCAGTTAATGATATCAATTTTCTCACCGCGTAATTCACTTACGATAGCATTTACCCTGGCTCCATTCATACCTACACATGCTCCTACCGGATCTACATCAGGGTCATTGGAGTAAACAGCAATCTTTGTTCTGCTTCCTGCTTCACGGGCAATACTCTTAATCTCTACAATACCATCCTTTACTTCAGTAACTTCTGCTTCAAACAGACGTTTTACTAATTCCGGATGTGTTCTTGAAACCATAATCTTTGGTCCCTTTGGTGTAGATTTTACTTCCAGAATATATACCTTGATACGTTCGGTCGGTTTGAATACTTCACCCTTTACCTGCTCATTTTCAGTAAGAATGGCATCTGCTTTACCAAGATTAATGGAAATATTTTTTCCAACATATCTCTGTACAATTCCGGTTACAACGTCTTTTTCCATGCTATAATATTCGCTGTAAATTGCTTTTCTTTCTTCCTCACGAATCTTCTGTAAAATTACGTTCTTTGCATTCTGTGTTGCAATACGTCCAAATTCTTTGGATTTAACTTCTACATTTACCACATCACCAAGATTATACTCAGAATCAATCATGCGTGCATTTGCAAGGCTGATTTCTGTTACATCATCTTCTACTTTTTCCACTACGGTCTTCTCAGCAAGCACATGGAACTCGCATGTTTCCGGGTCAATATTTACTTTAATATTATCTGCCTTTCCAAAATGGTTTTTGCATGCAGTCAGCAGAGAATTCTCAATTGCCTCAAGTAAAGTCTCTTTGCTGATATTTTTTTCCTGCTCCAGTATTGTCAATGCTTCCAACAACTCGTTATTCATTTCTTTATCCTCCTATATACTTATTTTCTAAGTTGTATGCTATGTTAATGATTAAAAATCGATGGCAAGACGGATTAATGCAATATCCTTCTTATCAAATACCTTCTGTCCATAAGATTCGTCTTCAATTGTTACGGTATTCTCATCATATGCACTTAAGACTCCACAAAATTCCTTTTCATGATCTATGGCACGATACAGACGTATCTCCACTTCTTTTCCCATAGAACGGACATAGTCCTTTTCTTTCTTCAACGGTCTGCCAAGTCCCGGCGAACTCACTTCAAAAATATAAGAGTCTTCCACATAATCTTCCCGATCCAGAATCTCATTCATTTCCCGTGCTACCATTTCACAGTCATTGACGGTAATTCCGCCTTCCTTATCAATGTAAGCCCGTAAGTACCAGTCGGAACCTTCCTTGACATATTCCACATCTACCAGTTCAAAATGATACTTATCAACGATTGGCTGAATGAAGCTTTCTGTCTTCTGTTCATAAATTTCTTTTCTGGACATGTAACCACCTTTCCATCTGCTTAAATTTTGTTCTAAACATGAATTGAGAGTGGACGCAACGCCCACTCTCAAAGCCTAAATCATCATGTACTGTATTATTATAGCACTATTTTCTTAAATTGCAAGATTTTATTTCCAAATTATCTACTTTCTGCCGGCTTTTCCTGCCTTTTTCTGTGAACAGACAGAACAGGCTGCAATCACTACGGCAACCAGAAGTGTAAATACATATGCCATCCATGCCGGTAATGTTCCTGCAGATGCTACTGCTGTACTGCCATTTCCATCACCTTTTACTAAAATCAATGCAGAAACCGGTGCTACTTCTGCTGTTCCGGAAATTGTTCCAATCGTATCTGTTCCTGCTAAAGTATCATTGACGCATACATTCCAGCTTCCTTCCGGAAGTGTTACTTCTTTATTCTCATTATTGGCATTGAAGATCACATACATTCCATCTGCTGTCTCTCCGTCAACACCGCCGGTAATTTCAAACGCTACTACATTATCATCTAAATCTTCCACCGGAGTCACATGTGCTTTTACATCCTCTGCATTATCAAGGCGAAGCACCGGATGTGCCTTACGGAATGCAATCAGTCCTTTATAATACTGGTAAACATTCTGATACTGTTCATCTTCCAGATTACTCCATTTTAAGCTGTTTACTGAATCTGGTGAGGCATAGCTGTTTTCATCAAGACCACCATCTGCTTTCACTTTGCTTCTTAAGAATTCTTCTCCTGCCTGCATAAACGGAACACCCTCTGCCGTCATATAAATGGCTGCTGCAAGATTGTTCATGCGGATTCGCTCCTCCACGAAGCTTCCGGAGTAGAACGGATAATACGATCCATCAGGGAAAGATTATCGTGACAGGATGCGTAGTTAACGGACTGGGAAGGTGTAGTACACCATTCCGGTGATAATCCCATAAAGCATTTCTGTAAAGTCTTCTCTTTGCCATTTGCTCCGGATACAAAACCCTTTTCTGTAGTTGAAAATGTATTTCCTTTTAACAAATCTCTTAACGTATCACTGAAAAAAGCCATTTCCGGTACTTCTGTGGAATTGGTCTGTGTTGTCATGGAATATCCTTCTTTGGTAAGGCTTGTCTGCATCGACCATCCTTCTCCGTAGAAGATAACATCCGGGTGGTCTTTGTGCACTTCCTCGATTACCTCGTTCATGGTTTCCGTATCCAAAAGTCCTACCAGGTCAAAACGGAAGCCATCAATATGATATTCATCTGCCCAGTATTTCACAGAGTCCACAATATATTTCTTCACCATGGAACGCTCGGATGCTGTGTCATTTCCACAGCCGGAACCATTAGAATAAGTCCCATTATCATTTACTCTTGAGAAATACTCCGGCACAATTACGTTAAAACAGAATTCTCCTGCATTGTATACATGATTGTAAACCACGTCCATAACGACACTGATATCATTATCATGTAACGTCTTTACCATTTCTTTAGCTTCTTTCACCCGGACTTCTCCATGATATGGATCCGTGGAATAAGAGCCTTCCGGTACGTTGTAGTTGACCGGATCATATCCCCAGTTAAACTGCGGTGTATCCAGCTTTGTTTCATCTACGGAACCATAATCATAAAACGGAAGTAAATGTAAATGTGTGATTTCCAAATCCTTGATATGGTCAAGTCCGGTCGGAACACCATTTTCAGTTGTGGTTCCGGTCTCTGTCAGTCCTAAATATTTTCCAACGTTTTCAATTCCGGAACTGGAATCTGAAGAGACGTCACGGATATGCATTTCATAAATAACAGCATCATTAATACCCTCTCCGGCATGTGGGTTACTGTCACTGTCCCACCCTTCCGGATTGGTGGATTCCAAATCAATTATCATGGCACGTTTTCCGTTGACACCTGTGGTTCTTGCATATGGGTCATTGGCTTCTTTTTCCTCACCATTAATGGTAACGGTATAAGTATAATAGGTACCATTTAAATCTCCATCCTTTGATGCCACCCAGGTTCCGTTTATATCTGCAGTCATTGGAATGGATTCGATTAAATCATCGGTTCCTTCTGTTCCTGATTCATAGAGATTTACAGAAACAGCCTGTGCGGTTGGTGCCCAGAGACGGAACGCTGTGCTGTCTTTTGTCCAGGTTGCACCAAGGTCATCTCCGTCATAAGTATATTCTTCTTCAAATTCTTTGGTGGAATATACGCTCGGCATCACTACTTTATATTCAGTTCCTTCGTATGTAATCTGATAGCTCTTATAAGCATCTAATGGTTCTTCCACAACTACCTGATATACGAAATCATCATCTTGTGTTACTTCTTTGATAGTAACCGCCACACCATCGGCACTCTTAATGGAAAATGCCTGCATCAGATCCCCTTCAATTGCTCCGGTCATCTGAACGGTTACCGCGCTTTCCCCATCATATTTGGCTCCGGATAATTTAGTTCCGGTTACAGCATCATCACCATATTCTTTGGTATATCCTTTCACACCGGACTCCACATAAATATCCACAGTGCCGGATACCATCTCGGAAATATCAATAAACTGGTCTTCATCAACATCCTTGGTCCAGTCTGCTGTACGCACAATAAATCCAACAGAGGTTGTACCCGGTGTTACTTCCATGGTTGCCACATGGTCACCATCTTCCTCTGCCAGTTCATAAGCTGCACCATCCGCACCTTCTCCCCACATCCAGACATCCCATCCATCGTAATTGTCGTCTGCTCTGTGGTAATGCAGCTTAATCAAAAGTTCGTCAGCCTTTACCATTGCCGCATCTGAGACTACTGAAAAACAGTCATCATGATAAGCAGCAATGCCATCCCCAATGCTTTTCCTCTTCTCTTCATGTCACCCTCCATCATACATTTGTTAGATTTGCTTATTTTTTCCTTGTTTATTACCGGAAACATAGTAAATTATAACATAATATATGCTGATTTGGAAGAGATATTTTCGTAAATTTTAGTTAATTATTGCAATTCGAATTTTTACGCAAAATAGTATAAACACACTTTGCGAGTTTCTCGAGTTATCGCAGTGCTTGCCAAATCTGCATGCAAGCATGCGATTTTTCTCGCTACTCGCGTAAATAAAAAATGCTGTAAAACCATTATCTGGCTTTCAGCATCTTCTATGGGTTGGGCTATTAAATTATTAATAGTGAGCAGTTCATAGGGGAATCGAACCCCTGTTTCCGCCGTGAGAGGGCGGCGTCTTAACCGCTTGACCAATGAACCGGACAAGTGATACTATAACACGACGCCCTCTAAATTGCAAGCACTTTTTTTAATTTTTTTGCAATTTTTTTCTTCAGCTTCTTTCTAGTCCTCATATCCATTTGGATTATTCTTCTGCCATCTCCAGGAATCGGCACACATTTCACGAATGCCAAACTCTGCTTTCCAGCCAAGCTCCCGCTCTGCCTTTGAAGGGTCGCAATAACAGGTCGCAATGTCGCCGGCACGACGTGGCTTAATGGAATAAGGAATCTTTACGCCTGTTGCTTCTTCAAAATTCTTTACAATATCAAGTACACTATAACCATGTCCGGTACCAAGATTGTAAATACTTAATCCGGCATTTTCCTCAATCTTCTTTAATGCCTTTACATGTCCCTTTGCCAGGTCTACTACATGAATGTAGTCTCTTACCCCGGTTCCGTCCGGTGTATCATAATCATTTCCAAATACGCCAAGCTCTTTTAACTTTCCAACTGCCACCTGGGTAATATATGGCATCAGATTGTTCGGAATTCCATTCGGGTTTTCTCCCATAGTCCCGCTCTGATGTGCTCCGATTGGGTTAAAATATCTTAATAAGATAACATTCCATTCCGGATCAGCTTTCTGCATATCCATAAGAATCTGCTCTAACATGGATTTCGTCCAGCCATATGGATTGGTACACTGTCCCTTCGGGCATTCCTCTGTGATTGGAATCTGTGCCGGATCACCATATACGGTCGCGGAGGAAGAAAAGATAATATTCTTGCAGCCGTGCTGGCGCATCACATCTACTAATGTCAATGTTCCTGCAATGTTGTTATTATAATATTCCCATGGCTTTACCACAGATTCTCCAACTGCTTTTAATCCTGCAAAATGAATGCAGCAGTCAATCTTCTCTTTTTCCATGATTTCATTTAAGATATCACGGTCTAATATATCTCCACGGTAAAATGTAACTTCTTTTCCAGTAAGCGCTTTTACACGCTCTAATGATTTTTCGCTGGCATTGGATAAATTATCCAGCACTACTACGTCATAGCCTGCCTGCTGTAATTCCACGCAGGTATGACTTCCGATATAACCTGCTCCACCTGTAACTAAAATAGACATATTCTCCACTCCTTTGTACTAAAATATGTATTTTCGTGTTCCTTACAAATAAGAGTATACCTTATATTCCTGTATTTGAACAGTATCTATTGTATAAACAATATGTATTTTTGTTGCATCTGCAAAGGACAGCCTCTATAATATATCTATAATCTATCTGCAAATTCCAGAAGGGAGGCATACGATGGACCCAAAATATAAGAATTCTTATAAAGTAAATAAAAAAGAACTGGTTTCCCTTTCCGTCTATAATGTCGGTTTCCAGAAATGTGAACCTCTTTACCAGTGGGGACCGGGAATCCGTGACCATTATCTGATTCATCACATTCTATCCGGCAAAGGATATTATTCTGTTGGTGGTAAAGTTTATGCCCTTTCCACCGGAGATACCTTCCTTGTCTACCCTCAGACCGAAATCACCTATTATGCAGACGAAAAAGACCCGTGGGAATATGCCTGGGTAGGCTTTAATGGCAGTGACGCTGCCATTATTTTGAATGCCACAGATTTTTCCAGGGATTTTCCACTGATTCACCAGACGCCGCTTTCCGAATCCATCCGGGAACACCTTCTCGGTATCTATGAAGCCCGCGGAAATGATTTCATGGATTCTGTAGAAATGACCGGACGACTCTATCAGACGCTGGCTCTTTTTATGAAACATGCCAGCAATAATGAACAGTATAACAGTTCCAGCAACTATGTCCAGAAAGGAATTGCCTATATTTCCGCCAACTATTCCTATCCGATCCGCGTAGATGATATTGCTGATTATGTAGGCGTAAGCCGGAGCCATCTGTACCGCTCTTTTGAAACCATACTGGGTCAGTCTCCGAAAAATTATCTGACCCAGTTTCGTTTAAAACAGGCATGCTATCTCTTAGAACACTCCAGCCTATCCATTACTGCTGTAGCTAATTCCGTAGGCTTTGACAATGGGCTGCATTTTTCCAAGACGTTCCACAAGCTGAAAGGAATATCGCCCCGGGATTACCGGCTTGCATCCTTAAATAATAATACAGACTAATCCGCCATTATTATCATTTACAACCTTCTGCATGGTATCCTGCAGCTTCATCTGGCTTTCATCATCCATCATGCCAATCTTGCTGCGGATACCGTCTTCCATCAGTTCTCCAATGGATTTTCCAAAAATGCTGGTTCCCCAGACTCCATCTTCTGTGCTCTGTCCCTCTTTGATATAATGAATCAGGTCGTTTGCCTGCTCTTCACTTCCTACAATCGGTGCAATCTCCGTTTCAATATTTGCCCGGATCATATGAACAGACGGTGCTACTGCCTTAATTTTTACGCCGAATTTATTACCATGTTTAATCAGCACCGGATCATCCATTTTAATATCTGAAAGCTTCGGACTCACCACTCCATATCCTTTCATTTCTACCGATTGTACCGCATCCGCTACTTTCTCATATTCCTTACGTTTCTCAGAAAGCTCCTTTATCATGGAAATAAGCTGGTATTCCCCGGTCACTTCTGTTCCAGTCAGTTCACTGATATTTTCATAATAATACTGATCTGCAATATCCAGCCGGATATCTGCTGTGCCATTTTCCAGATTCACCGCCTGCATCATCATATTGGAAATGTAATCTCCCTCCGGAGCCATCTTGTAATCCATCAAATCTTTTATCAGTGTTACTTCCGACAGCATTTTTCCAGCATTTGCAACCACATTTTCTTTGATTGGATGACTCATTTCCAACATTTCTACCCATTTCGGAAGAAAGAAATTCATCTTCACCACCGGGAATTCATAGAGGATACCCTTCAGCACTGCATAGACATCTTCTTTTCGAAGCTGCTCACAATTCAGTGGAAATACACTGACTTCATATTTTTCTTCTAATTCTTTTGCCAGTTGTGCCGTTTCCTCGCTGTATGGTTTTACGGAATTCAGTACCATAACAAAGGGTTTTCCGATTCTCCGCAGCTCTTTTATGGTTTCTTCCTCACCTTTCACATAATTCTCCCGCGGGATATCTGTGAAACTGCCATCTGCAGTTACTACAATTCCAATGGTTGCATGGTCATTAATAACCTTTCTGGTCCCGACCTCTGCTGCCTTTGTAAAAGGAATTTCCTCTTCAAACCAAGGCGTCTTTACCATTCGCTCCACGCCATTTTCCAGATGTCCGGTGGCACCCTCTACCATATAACCCACACAGTCAATCAACCTCACTTTTACTTCGGTATCTTCGCCAAGCCGGATTTTTGCAGCATCTTTTGGAATAAACTTCGGCTCTGTTGTCATAATGGTTTTCCCCTGGGCCGCCTGTGGCATTTCATCCACCGCACGCTGGCGGCTGTTTTCATCCTCCATAAACGGAAGTACCATCAGCTCCATGAAACGTTTGATAAAAGATGACTTTCCGGTCCGCACAGCTCCAATCACACCTATGTAAATTTCCCCATTTGTCCTTGCACTGATATCTTTATACATATCGTAAGTGCCTGTATTAAAATTTTCCATATAAATTCCTCCTGCCTATACTGTTATATGTATATGCAGGAGGAAGTCACCATTATAACAAAATATTCAGTTTTCCTGAAAGACATCTAAACTCTGCGTGTGTCACATCCCCGCAATATTCTCCGTCAGCATGCAATACCATTGGCTTTTCCAAATCCACGCTGAATTTTCTGCAGTTATGGATATCAAAGCACTTAAATCCTGTATGTTTTCCCTTTACCAGAAATGGCAACAGGAAAAAGGTGCGCCACCTTGCCACTCCATAGCCACAGCAGACCGAAAATTCTCCATCCGTAGCCACGGCCTCCGGAGCCATCGGCACTCCACCGCCTTCACAATACTGATTCATTCCAGCAATAAAAATCATCCGGGGAATCGGCTCTTCCACTTCATCGTCAAATACTATCTTCGCCTCTGCTGTCGGCATGGTAAACAGGGATTTTATCGTAAGACAGACGTAGGTTAATGAACCAAGTCCCAGTTTATTTAATGCTTTCTTTAATCCGGAATGCAGTGCCTGTTTACATACATCCGCATCCAGTCCAAGACCGGAACTAATTGCAAAAATCTTCTGTTCCTTCTGTCCTTCTTCCACCCAGCTGACGCAGCCTAAGTCAATCGGCGTTGTCTCTTCCGCCTGAAGTATCCGCTCTAAATTTTCTGTAGGTGTTCCATTGATTTTCATACCTCTTGCGAAATCATTCCCAGAGCCGGTCGGTATGTAGCCAAACCGGATTTTTTCAAAATCATGCATCCCGTTCAGTACTTCATTTAACGTACCATCACCACCGACCACAATAAGATACACTTTTTCTCTATCAATATCACATACACGGTCTGCAAGCTTCTTCGCATGACCCTCATACTCTGTAAAATGTGCTTTATACCTTATTTCATGCTCCAGAAGGTAATTCTGCAGTTCCTCCCAGACCCGTTTGGACCTGCCGCCTCCCGAGGTATTGTTTACTATAAAATGATACATTTTATTCTGCTGTTTCTAAAGCTTCCAGCTCTTCTTTTGTTTTTCTCTTTCTACAGTAGATTTCCATATTTTTGCAGACTTTCTTTGCAAGTGCCGAAGTAATCTGTCCATCTACTGCACGCCATTTCCAGTTCATGCCAAGTGTAGATGGTGTATTCATACGTCCTTCACTGCCAATTCCAAGAATATCCTGCATCGGAACAATAGCCATATCACCAACACAGCCCCATACTGCTTTCATGGTGCCCCAGTTATATCCTTCTTCTTTGTTTAATCTTAAATATTCTTTGGCATATTTAACGCTTTCCTTTGGAGCCGTCTTAAACCATCCCATAATGGTATCATTATCATGAGTTCCAGTATAAACAACACAATTCTTTTGATATGTATGTGGAAGGTAATCACTCTCTTCTCTGCTGTCAAAAGCAAACTGGATTAACTTCATTCCAGGGAAACCGGTATCCTTTAACAACTGTTTTACGGACGGTGTTAAATAACCCAGATCTTCTACAATAATATTTAATCTGCCAAGTTTCTTTTCCAGAGCATTGAACAGGTCCATACCAGGACCTTCTCTCCACTCTCCATTTCTTGCTGTCTTATCCTTTGCAGGAATTGCGTAATATGAATCAAAACCTCTGAAGTGGTCAATACGAACAACATCATACAATTCAGACATTGCTTTGATACGTTTTGTCCACCAGGTATAACCATCCTTCTTCATTGTATCCCAACGGAATAACGGGTTACCCCATAACTGTCCATCATCAGAGAACGCATCTGGAGGACATCCGGATACATCAATTGGATCCAGGTTCTCATCTAAATAGAACTGTCCCGGATTTGCCCATACATCTGCGCTGTCACCAGCAACATAAATAGGTACATCACCGATAATCTGAATGCCTTTTTCATTAGCATATGCTTTCAGCTCTGTCCACTGTTTGAAGAACAGATACTGCAGCATTTTCCAGAATTCAACATCATCTGCAAATTCTTCTTTCGCATTTTCAATTGCTGATGGTTTGCGGAGTTTTAAATCTTTCTTCCATTCAAACCATGCAACCCCGCCATTTGCATCCTTCAATGCCATAAACAGTGCATAGTCCTCTAACCAGTCACTGTTTTTCTCACAAAAGTCCGCAAAATCATCCGGTAATGCTTTTTTAAAGCGCTGATATGCTTTTTTCAATAAAGGAAAACGGTTTTCATAAAGTGTTCCATACTCTACAAATTCCGGATTTTCTCCCCATTCATAGCTTAAACATTCCTTTTTTGTCAGTAACTTATCCTTACAAAGATAATCTAAGTCAATAAAATATGGATTCCCCGCAAAGCTTGAAAATGACTGATACGGAGAATCTCCATAACTGGTTGGGCATATCGGTAATATCTGCCAGTAAGTCTGTCCTGCTTTATCCAAAAAGTCTACAAATTTTCTGGCTTCCTTTCCCATTGTACCAATTCCGTATGGTGACGGAAGTGAAGATATATGCATTAATATCCCACTTGTTCTCATAATTAAATTCCTCCTGCAAACTAGATTATTTTCCTATCTCACGAACACTTTCCCCCAGTGCAAGTTCAAAAGGTATTATCTCATGTACTGCCTTGGTTTTCAAGTCAATTGTACGAAATAGTATTTCAAGACTGCGTTGTGCCATCGTCTGGTACCGCTGTCTTATAGTGGTCAGCTTTGGATTATAGTAATCCGCCATTGGTATTCCGTCAAACCCCACAACGGAAATATCATCCGGTACCAACAGGCCTCTGTCTCGTATCGCACGAATTGCTCCAATTGCCATGACATCACTCATCGCAAATATAGCAGTCACATCCTTTGCCTTCTCCAAAAGTTTTTCCGTAGCCCGATATGCACTTCCAAAGTCAAATCTTGCTTTCACAAAATATTTATCGTAATCAAATATTCTTCCCTTTTCACCAAAGCATTTCTCGCACCCGATATAACGCTGTTCACTGACATAAGAAGAACTTAAATTTCCTCCAATTACCCCAATATGAACATGCCCCTGATTCACCAGATAATTCATGGCACATTTCGCCGCTTCCACATCATCTGTTGCTACACTGGACAGGTTCGGAAAGCCAAGATCTTTTCCTGCAGTAGACACTAATACCGATGGAACTTTTACTTCATGAAACTTTTCCCTGAAAAATGCAGGATTACCTCCGAGGAATAAAATCCCCAGAGGTTTTCTTTCACGACACTGAATAATTGCCTGTTCTACTTCATTTTCTTCTTCATCCAGATATATCATATTCAATGTATAACTGGTCTTATTTACAATCGTCTGAATTTCTTCTGCTATCCCTGAAAAAACCATATTTGACGTACCTTTTACCAGTACGCAGATGGTTTTAGAGGCAATCTGTTTCAAATGCTTCGCATTTCCATTTGGAACAAAATTGTGTTCTGCAACAATCCGCCGAATCTTCTTTTCTGCTTCCGGACTCACATCATCCCTGTTATTCAGAACCCTCGACACAGTACTTACTGAATACCCGGATTCTTTTGCAATATCTTTTATTGTCATGTTTTGTCCTGCCTTTACACTATATCTATAGCGAAATACTTATTATATAAATGCTTAACCTTTTACAGCTCCTGCAACAACGCCTTCGATAATATATTTCTGACAGATCCATAGAAAATGATAATTGGAAGAATTGCCAGTACCAGCATAGCCATCATTGCACCCCAGTCGATAGAGCCATATCCACCTTTCAAATACTGAATTGCAATCGGAATCGTTTTCCATTTTCTGATATCGAGTACCAGATATGGAAGAAGGTAGTCATTCCAAATCCACATTACCTGAAGAATTGCAACTGTAATTGCCGTAGGCTTTAAAATCGGAAATACAACCTGGAAATATGTCTGAATCGGACTGCATCCATCAATCATTGCTGCTTCTTCGATTTCAAGCGGGATACTCTTTACAAAGCCGGTAAACATGAATACCGCAAGTCCTGCTCCAAATCCAAGATATACTAAAATGATTCCAACCGGATTTCCAAGATGTAACATATTGGACAGCTTGGATAATGTAAACATTACCATCTGGAAAGGTACAATCATGGAAAACAGGCAAAGGCAATATAAACCTTTTGAAAACTTATCATTCACGCGGATGATATACCATGCACACATAGATGTGCAGAGAATAATTACCGCAACAGAACATACTGTGATAAATAATGATGTTCCAAACGCATTAAAGAAGTTAATCTTGCGGATACCTTCTGCATAGTTGGTTAATCCAACAAATGCCTTCTGTACTCCGGCAACAAATCTGTCCCATCCGTCAGTCATTTTAAACGGTCCTAACTGGAACGGGAATCGGTTAATATATGCCTTTAATTTAAAGGAGTTCATAAATACGATTACAATTGGAAGTACCCACAGTACACTTAAAATAGTAAATATAATGGTAAAAATCCAGCCATGTTTTGCTTTTCTTACATTACTCATTACTGCTGCACCTCCTTACGTCTGGTCAGATAGTTCTGTCCAAGTGCAATTATTGCTACCAGAATAAAGAATACAACTGCTTTTGCCTGACCAACGCCTTCCCATCCGTTTCTACCATAGAAAGTATCATAGATGTTCAATGCTAAAAGCTGTGATCTCTTTGCAGGTTCACCTGCTGTCAATGCTAAGTTCTGGTCGAATAATTTAAATCCGTTGGTCAGTGTTAAAAATGTACATACGGTAATAGATGGCATTACCATCGGTAAGGTTACATTTTTAAGTACCTGCCAGGAAGTTGCCCCGTCGATTTCTGCAGCTTCAATCAAATCTCCAGGAATATTCTGGATACCTGCGATATAGATAATCATCATATAACCTATCTGCTGCCAGCACATCAGGATAATCATACCCCAGAAACCATATTTTTCATTATATACCAATGTTCTGCTGTAATTTGCGAGAATACCATTGAAAATCAACTGCCAGATATATCCTAATACAATACCACCAATCAGGTTCGGCATGAAGAAAATGGTACGGAACGCATTTGTTCCTCTAATACCCTTTGTTAAAAGCATCGCAATTACGAATGCAAAAAAGTTAATGGCAAGCACAGAAACAATTGTAAAGAGTGCTGTATACCATAATGAGTGAACAAATGTCTCATCTCCAAAGATTTTGGTATAGTTAGATAGTCCTACAAACTTTGCATCCGTAACAGTTGTGAATTTACAAAAAGAAAGATAGATACCCATAGCAAAAGGAATTATAAAACCAATTGTAAATGCAACTAACGTTGGAAGTGCAAAAAGAGGAAAATATTTTTTAATTGATTTGTTCATAATATTTTTCCTTTCCCTTTTATAAAGGGCAGGCGATATCCGCCCGCCCTTTTTTCACATATCGTTCTAATTATATGTGATAAGTCTTACTCGTTTGCTGCTGCGTACTCAGAAGCCCAGCCATCAACGAATGCAGTTACAACATCATCCCAGGAACCTGTTCCAGCAGCATAAGCTGTTAATGCAGAACCTACGCCATCTTTCCAAGCCTCAGAAGGCATTGTTGTAAAGCACCATGCTACAGAAGTCTTACCATCTGCAATGTACTGGTTAGCTGCATCCATGAATGCATTGCTTGCCTGATATCCATCATCAAATGTATCAAATGGTGTTGTGAAGCCCATCTGGTTAGCAACAACGTCACGTCCTGTGTCACTTGTAATAACCCAGTTCAAGAAATCTTCTGTTGCTTTGATGTTTTCTTCAGAAGCATTAGCATTAATACACCAGTAGTTCTCAGATCCTGTACAAAGTCCCTGATTCTCTTCTCCATCAACTCCGATGTAGATAGGCATCATTCCAAGGTCATCATCTGTTAATACACCAGCATTGATAATATCATTGTATGCCCATGTACCATTCTGATAGAATACAGCTTCACCTAAGCCAAATTCAGCTGTTGCATCATCACCAGTCTTGCTTGCTAACATAGAGCCTTCGCAAGTAGAATCTGTTGTGTATAAATCCCAGATCTGTTTGTAGTTATCAAGGTAAGTTCCTTTGATAGCATCTGTAGATCCGATTCCATCTGCTTTGTATTCATAGTAGATTGGAAGGTTTGCTAAATGGGTTTTGAATCTCCAGTCAGAAGATGAATCCATACCTGCTGAAGTAAATGCACCCTTAAGGTCATATTCAGGACCAGCTGCTTCACTTACTTCTGCAAGTCTTGACTGAATATCATCTGCTACTTCTTTTAATTTTGCAAAGTTGTTGATTTCATCGATAGAAGTAACTTTAGCTCCATCCATTCCGCAATATGCGTTTAATACTGTTTTGTTGTAAATAAGACCATAAGTCTCAAGTACATATGCAATACCTTTTACTTCATCTCCATCTTTCAGTACAAAGTCATCACTCTTAACATGTGAATAAACATCTGTTCCTGATAAGTCTGCACAGTAATCTTTCCATGTTGCAAGACCAACCGGTCCGTTTACCTGGAAAAGTGTAGGTGCATCAGATTTAGCCATCTCAGACTTTAAAGTCTCTTCATATGTACCAGATGCTGCTGTAACAACTTCAACTGGAACACCAGTCTCATCTGTGTAAGCTTTTGCAAGATCCTGCCACTGCTGATCCTGTTCTGGTTTGAAGTTCAAGTAGTAAACAGAACCACTTGCTGCTTCTTTGTTGTCATCTGTCTTCTCTGTTCCTGCTGCATTATTGTCAGCTGTTTTCTTGTCGTCGCTTCCACATCCAGCAACCATAGCTGCTGTCATAGATACAACTAACATGAGAGATACTAATTTTCTTTTCATAGTACATCCTCCTAAAATATAATATGCTGTCCTTCCTGAAAACCTCTTCCCCAATCTGTATTCCGACTCGTCTGAAACCTGGTTGGTTACGTTCTCGGTAACGTTTTCAGTGGATGTATATAATATAACCCCATTACTCAAAAATAGCAATGGGGTTTTTAACATTTTGTACACTTATATAATTTTAGCATTCTGTTTTTGTGCACTTTTACCATAAAATTGTGTTTTTTCTATGAAAACAAGTGCTCTGCTATACGGACTGCATCTTCAATACAGCCATCGCAGCTCCGCAAAATCTTTCCGGTTTCAATTCCTTTTAATTCTTTACAGATATGAGAGCCGTTTTTTTCATCAAATGCTGCTGTCAGTCCCTTTACTGTCTGATATGTTCTGCCTTTGGTCATGCCCTTTTCAATTGCTCCCGAGCTTCCCAGTGCTCCTGCAATCATATACATGCCGGTTACTGCTCCACAGGTTCCCTGCATATCTGCCATTCCTGCGCCGAATCCTTCGGACAGACGGAATAAAGTTTCCTCGTCAATTCCAAGCTTATCACTGTAACTGCATAATACTGCCTGCGCACAGTTATAACCACTGTGATGTTTTTCTTCTGCTAATTTTACTCTTTCTTCTATTGTCATCTTCTAATCTCCTTTTTCTGTTTCCCGCTATTCTCTGTAATAACTTTTTCTTGCTTATAAAATGCTGCCTTCTGCCAAACGTTTTCTTTTCTATCCATCTGGCAAAAGATTTTTCCTGCGGATACACTCACGGCAGCTTTCAAATAATAATTTCTTACTGCCACAGACTGTTTCCGGATTCTTCATTCCTGCCTTTTCCCGCATCAGACACAATTTGTGTACCGTATCTGCATCCAGCTCCCGGTCCATTTCCATCATTTTACTCTGGTAAAGAAGTCTTGCATATAATTCTACCGACTCCATCCGGTAATAAGCTTCCGTCAGGTCCTTTCCATAAGTCAGTGCCCCATGATGCGCTAAGAGCAACGCATCAAAATAGTCAAGATATGGTGCAATGGCATCTGGTATTTCCTGCGTAGACGGCAGGCCATATTCTGCTACCGGCACACAGCCAAGACTTACAATGGATTCTGATATGATTGCACGATTTAATGCCTGACCGCCAATTGCAAAGGTTGTGGCATATGGCGGATGTGCATGTACAACTGCTCTTACATCCGGACGTTTTTCATATACTTTCAAATGCATCTTCATTTCAGAAGACGGGCGGAACCCATCCTGACAGGATAAGACTTCTCCCTGCAGATTTATCTTACATAAACATTCTTCCGTCATATATCCTTTGGATATTCCGGTTGGCGTACACAAAATTTCATTCTCTGATATACGCACAGAAAGATTACCATCATTGGCAGCTACCATTCCGCTCTGATAAATTCTTTTTCCAATCTCTATCATCTGCCGACGTATCCTGATTTCTGATTCCATCTTTCTTCCTCCATTGCCTGTAATTTCCAGATTTTATAGAAAGCCTTCACTTATTATAGTCACCCCGGTTATTTTTTGCAAATAAAATTCTCTTCATTTATCTCTTCATTCATCTTGTAAATTTATTTCCAGAATGCTACTATTTCTTATAGAATATATATTTTTCAGAAAATACAAACAATTTCTGCTTATAATATTTACTTTATATAAAAAAGGAGTTACTACATCATGAACGAACCAGTTACCAAAGAACTTGTGATACATAAAATCAAACACAATCTGCGCCGTCTGCGTACCGCCATAAAATGGATTATTTTTTCTATTCTGTCCGGTCTTCTCATCGGTATGGTTGGAATTGCCTTTTACTTTGGCATGACATGGGTCACCGATACAAGAACTGCTTATCCATGGCTCATCTTCTTTCTTCCGCTGGGTGGAATCGTGATTGTACTGCTCTATCATCTTCTCCATGATGAAAAGGATACTGGAACCAACCTGGTGCTTTCCGCCATCCACTCTGGGGATGAAATTCCACTGCGTATGGCTCCGCTTATTTTTATCTCCACCTTAATCACACACCTCTTTGGTGGTTCTGCCGGCCGGGAAGGTGCAGCACTTCAGCTTGGCGGAAGCATCGGAAATTCTCTCGGAAGACTTTTCCGTTTTGATGAAAAAGATAAACATATTATGATTATGTGCGGCATGAGTGCTGCTTTTTCCGCCTTATTCGGAACACCGATGGCTGCCGCTATTTTTCCGCTGGAAGTAGTCAGTGTCGGCATCATGCACTATTCTGCATTAGTGCCATGCGTTATCTCTGCTTTAGTAGCACATGGTCTGGCATTACACTTTCAGATTGCGCCGCCGTCCTTTGCTATTTCAGACATTCCGGAATTCGGAATTTCTTCTGCAGTTACCGTAACGATTCTTGCCGTTTTATGTGCATTGGTCAGTATCCTGTTCTGTATTTCCTTACATTACAGTGAAACCATTTACCGTAAATTTATCAAAAATCCTTACCTTCGTGCTGCGGCAGGCGGCTGCATCATTATTCTCCTCACCCTTCTGGCAGGTAATCAGGATTACAACGGAACCGGCGTTAATATTATTTCCAAATGCTTTGACGGCACAGTGGCACCGGAAGCTTTTCTTTTAAAAATTATTTTTACTGCCCTGACTCTTGGTGCCGGCTTCAAAGGTGGCGAAATTGTTCCTACTTTCTTTATCGGTGCAAGCTTCGGCTGTCTCTTTGGAACGTTAACCGGTTTCTCCCCAACCTTATGTGCCGCCATCGGTATGGCCGCCATTTTCTGTGGTGTCACCAACAGCCCGATTACTTCTTTGCTGATCAGCTTTGAAATGTTCGGCTTTGCTGCAATGCCGTTCCTGCTTCTTGCGATTGCATTCAGTTATATGCTCTCCGGCTATTACGGACTGTACCGCAGCCAGAAGATTATGTATTCAAAATTTAAGACAAGCTATATTAATAAACAGACGCACTAACTACGAGAAACACGCTTTGCGAGTTTCTCGAGTTATCGCGGTGCTTGCCAAATCTGCATGCAGGCATGCGATTTTTCTCGCTATTCGCACAAAAAGAACTTCTGCTGATTGTTTTCCAACCGGCAGGAGTTCTTCTCATATCATTCACAATATGCTATTTTTAATCTCTTCTTATAAGTATTTCTGAATCTCTTCAAATACGTTTTCTACCGGAACCTGTTCCTTTAAGGTCTTATCACGGGATGTCACTTCTACGATTCCCTGCTTCATATTTCTAGGACTTACGATAACACGAAGTGGAATTCCAAGAAGGTCTGCATCGGCAAACATAACACCGGCACTTACGGTACGGTCATCATAGATAACTTCAATACCGGCATTCTGCATTTTCTCATATAAATCATCAGCAAAAGCCTTTACTTCTTCATTATCCGGTCTTACTGCACAAAGGTGGACCTGCCATGGAGCAATTTCTTTTGGCCAGATTGGACCATACTCATCATGATGGGCTTCACATACAGCAGCAGCAAGTCTTCCGACACCGATTCCATAGCAGCCCATGATTGGAGTCTGTCTCTCACCATCTTTATCTACATAAGTCATCTTCATGGACTTGGTATATTTGGTTCCAAGCTGGAAGATATTTCCCACTTCAATACCTTTAGAAATACGGACGGTCTTCTTACCACATTTCGGGCAGATTCCGCCTTCGTATACCTTAGCAAAATCATGATATTCTGCGTCTTTTACATCACGCTCCATATCAAGTCCTTTGAAGTGGTATTCCTCTTCATTTGCTCCGCAGGATAAGTTATTTCTTCCTTCCAGAGACTTATCATATAAAACCACATGAGGTGCATTGATATGTAAGCCAACCGGTCCGATATAGCCTGCATTTAATCCGCATTCTTCTGTAATAACAGCAGCATGAATCTGATCACCAAGATAATTAACAAGCTTGGTCTCATTGATTTCCAGATCGCCACGGATAAATACAACCACATAGCTGTCATCTGAATTTTTCTGATAAACAACTGCTTTACAGGAGTTGTTTGTCTTATCGCCAAAGAATTCACAGATATCTTCAATGGTATGGATATTTGGTGTATGAACCTTTTCCAGTTCTGCTGATTCTGCGGCTCTTGGAATGTCAGAAATATTTTCTGCAGCTTCCATATTTGCTTTGTATCCACAATCATCACAAAGTACAATGGAATCTTCTCCAATCGGAGTAAGAAGCATGAACTCATGGGAAAGACTTCCACCCATCATACCGGAATCAGATGCAACGGATACCACTTCCGGAATACCGGCTCTTTCAAAAATACGCTCATATGCCTTGTGTACTCTCTGATAATACTGTTCCAAATCTTCCTGGCTGGTATGGAAGGAATATGCATCCTTCATGGTAAATTCTCTCACACGGATTAATCCGGCACGAGGTCTTGCTTCATCACGGAATTTGGTCTGAATCTGATAAATCATAAAAGGATATTTGGTATAGCTCTGTGCATACTCACGAACCAGCTGTACGGCTGCTTCTTCATGGGTCATACCAAGTACCATCCTGGCACCGTTTCTGTCTGTGAAACGAAGCAGCTCGTCTCCGATGCTTTCATATCTTCCGGATTCTTCCCAGATAGATGCAGGCATAACAACCGGGAACTGAACTTCCTGTCCGTCTACCTTGTCCATCTCTTCACGAAGAATCTGCTCAATCTTACGTGTAATTCTCTTTAATGGCAGGAATGAAGAATAGATACCATTTGCCACATATTTGATGTATCCACCTTTTACCATAAGTGCATGACTGTCAATCACACAATCTGCCGGTCTCTCTTTAAACCGGTCACCAACTAATTTTTCCAGTTTCATTTTCTTATCTCCTTTTTCTATTCTTGCAACTCATCTGCTTAAAGCAATATAAAAGCCCTAAGCTATGATTTAGCTTAGGGCGAATGTTTCATCCGTGGTACCACCTAAATTCAGGACTGCTCCTGCACTCCGGCACATCTTCTTATGCCTTCTCTCTGTAACGGGAGAACCCGACATACCTTCACTTCTGCTTGGATATGCAGCTCCAAGACTGGTTCATCATCTTCCGTCAAAAACTCTCACCTGCCGTTTTCTCTCTGAAGGCTTCCAATGATTACTATTTCTCTTCCACACTTTCTCATATATTTTACCAACGGATATTTTACTTGTCAATCCTTTTATTCCGCAATTTCGGTTGTGCTTTCCGTATCCCCGTCTTGTAGAGTATCAGCTTCTTCTGTCTCTTCCGGCTGTTCAGTCGCCGATTCCTCAGTACTCTCCGTTACTGTAAGATCCGCGATTCCTTTCTGATAAGTGGTATATACTGCACTTCCTGCCAGATAAATACTATCAGACTGATCCGTCTTTACATAATACTGGCTCAGCATGTCATTTTTATTTCCGATCAGAAGTGTTGTTGTTCCATCCCCTGTCGTCAGGGTAATGGTATTTGACGGCGTTTCAAGCCCATACTCTGATAAGTCCTCATAATCCCTGATTTCCTGGTCTGCTGTAAGCTGTGCTGCGGTGATAACCAATGGTTCCACGGCATCCTGGTCTAATGCAATGCTTTTATCTGCCTCATAATACCAGGTGTCATCTTCTTTTACAAAAGACAGTGTCTCATTATTATACTGATAAGAAAATGCATTTACATCTTCTGTGTTAACATCTGTCACCATAACTTTGGATGCTTCTTCCTCTTCCTGTTTTTTCTGTTCCTGGCTCTTATTCCACTTCGTCAGGCCAACCCATGCAACAATACAGATAAAAAGCAGGATGCATAAAGCAATCAACTGTTTTTTCTGTTTCTTCATTACTTCTTTCTCCTTCTCATCCAGATTACGATACCGATTGCAAGAAGCAATAACGGAATTACTGCAATGCCGATTACAGCTGATGCAATGACAACCGAAGCCGGTACGGTCAGAGTACTGCTGTCATATTCTTTGACCGGAATCACAACTGCTGAACTGCTGTCTTCCGGAATATAGCTTGCAATGGATTTTGAAAATACGGATAAATTATTTCCGGATACCATACTGTCTGCATCATCCGTAAACATACTCATGGAAGAATATACAAGAATATCTGCGATTGTATCATCCATGGTTTTTTCCGCCTTTAATCCTACCGTAAACGGTCCTGTAATATCATCCTCCGTCTGCTCTAAGGAACTTGTAGTATCTGTCTTACTGTACGCTGCATCCGAAGTGGTAAGTAAAGGTGTATAGGTTACATTTTCGGTATCGGTATTATAGGTAAGACCTACTGCATACGGTGTAAATACATAGCCATCCACACCGGAGGTCAGTGCACTGCTTTCTACATTTGGTAAAAGATAATATGGTGCCTGATAATAAGAACCGGTATTGCTCTCCATCACCATTCCATCTACTGCAGTAATGCCAAACTCATTTAAAACCGAATAAAAATTACTCATATCAGCATCTGTATAAGATAGCGTTACAAAAAGTTTTCCACCTTTATTGATATAATCAATTACTTTTGACGCATCATCGGATGAAAAATCAGAGGTCGGTCCATTGATAATAAGTGCCTGTGCATCTTCCGGAATGCTGTCTGCCTGCATCAGGTTGAGGCTGTTTAAAGTGACATTTGCTTTCTCAACAGCATCTTTAAAATCACCGTTCAATGCTGTCTCACCATGTCCCTGCAGTTCGTATATAACCGGCATTTCATCCGATGTGACATAGGAAATGGCACTGGTAAGCTGTCCCTCTCCATCATAACCTGTAGTCTGGCTGCTATAAGTACTGTAATCTATACTGGTCTCATAAATATTGCTGTAATTAATTACTTTGGAACGTTTACTGCTTTCTACAATCAGACTCTTTCTGGTGATAGATGTATCATCCGTATAATCCCGGTAAAAATTCGGATAAACGGAGGGGTCTTTATATTCTACCGAAATATGGGAAGATTCGCCTTCATAACGCTTTAATGTCGTTGCAAGAGTATCATCCATATTTCCTTCCGCTTCCAGAACATAAATTGTGACATCCTCATCCAGATTATGAAGAATCTCTTTTGTATCATCAGAAATGGAATACATCTTCTGTGCTGTCAAATCAATAGACGTAATGGAAGATGGCAATGCATTTACTACAAGGTTTACTGCAACTGTAACAACGATTCCGATCACAACCATGGCAGAACTGAATACGCCAAGCTTTAATTTCTTACTGCTCATACTCCAGCGACGCTTCTGTATGGACTGTACCGTCAGGAACAAAAACAGGATAATCATGGAAATATAATATACAATGCCGGATACATCAAGAATTCCCTGCATCAGCATATCCATGTGTTTTGTCAAATCATAACAGCCTAAAATCTTTGTAATCATATTTCCATTCTGTGAAATCAGATTGGTAATTCCGGTCATCAGATATCCCACAAAGAGAAATACAAAGGTTAATACTGCAGAAATTACAATACTTTCTGTCAGTGAAGATACAAAGGTTCCAATGGCAATACAAGTCATACCATATAACCAGAAACCCAGTACTCCCACATAGCTCTTTGCAAAAGCAACGTTTCCATATGCTGACATAATTAACGGTGCCAGACACATAACCGCTACACTGATGGTAAATACGGTTCCGGTGGCGAGATATTTTGCCAGAACCACTTTTTCTACTGATACCGGCGAAGTTAAAATCAGCTGGTCTGTCTTATTCTTCCGCTCCTCTGCCAGGGTACGCATCGTAAGAATCGGCACAGTAACCAGAAACAGAAACGTTACTGCTGATAAAGTACTGCTGATATCTGTCGAACCATAATACATATTGTATACATAAAAATAAAGGCCAAACAGTGCCAGTGTTGCTGCAATAAAAAGCCATCCTGTCACCGTCTGAAAATAAGATTTTAATTCTCTTTTCCATATTGCACGCATTATTCTTCCTCCTTTGAAGTAAGTTCAAGAAAGATATCTTCCAGTGATTTACCACCATTTATCATTTCCAAAATCGGCATATCACTTTCTGCGCAAATATGAAAAATCTCTTCTCTGACATCTTTATTTTTTTCTGCCGTTACAGTCACCTCAGTAACTCCATCCTCCGGCAGTTCTTTCGTCTCTACTGCAGTAATATGTTCTGCATCTGCAAAAACTTCTTTTACTTTTTCTTCTTCAGCTTTTAATTTAAGCTCGATTACCTGTCCACCGGACATCCGCTCTACCAGTTCTTCTGTTTCTTCCGATGCAACTAATTTTCCATGGGAAATAATAAATATGTAATCACATACTGCCCGGACTTCCGAAAGGATATGGGAACTTAAAATTACAGTATGCTTCTTGCCAAGACTCTGAATCAAATCACGGATTTCAATAATCTGTTTCGGGTCTAAGCCTACTGTAGGCTCATCTAAGATAATAACTTCCGGATAACCTAAAATTGCCTGTGCCAGTCCGACTCTCTGCCGGTATCCTTTGGACAGATTTTTAATCAGTCTGCCTTTCATATCAGTAATCTTTGTGGTTGCCATGGCATCTTCTACATATGGTTTCCGGTTCTCCTTTGGAATCTTCTTAAGTTCTGCTGCAAACAAAAGATATTCTTCTACCGTCATATCCATGTATAAAGGTGGCAGCTCTGGCAAATAGCCAATACATTTCTTTGCTTCCTCCGGCTGTGCCAAAATATCAAATCCATTGATTTTAATGGTTCCCTCTGTTACCCCCAGATATCCGGTAATCATGTTCATTGTAGTTGATTTGCCTGCGCCATTCGGTCCTAAGAAGCCATAAATTCTTCCCGGCTCAATAGTAAGATTCAAATCATCTACCGCTACATGCGTCCCGTATTTTTTCGTCAAATGACTAATCTCTATCACGTCTCTTCCTCCTTATAACATCTTACCTCAGAAAGTCTATGAGAAAGTTGTGTTAAAAAGACGATGTTTTTGTGATAAAAATGCGGTCAAACTGTGTTTTTTGTGTGACGGAATTAATCTAATAATTCTTCAAAGCTTAGGATATAGCGGTCAGATAGCTGCATGATTTCATTTTTCTCATAGGAGGAATGGATATCTTCCACACCTACCACATAGAAATCATCCATCTTTGCACCTTCCACACCTTTTAAAATATCTTCATATACCACACACTGCTTTGGTTTCAAAGAAAGCTTTTCTGCTGCAAGCTGGTACACATCCGGGAATCCCTTTCCCCGTCTCACTTCCTGCGTCACTGTAAATGCATCAAAATATTTCATGATGCCGCAATGGGTAAGACAGGGACGAAACAGCCTCTCATCGGAAGAAGTTGCTGCTGCGATCTTAACTCCTTCTGCCTTTAATTGCTTCAGGTAATCTATAACACCGGCTTTCAACTTTACTTCATTGGTATAAGATTCAATCGCCATATCAAACCATTCTTTGATAATCTCTTCTTCGGACTCCGGCAGATTAAAACGCTCTTTGGTATATTCTGCTGCCACATCAAAGTTCTTTGAAGTAATTGCTACCAGATAATCATCCGGCACAATAAATCCTCTTTTGCCAAGAAAATCCTCATCAATTTTCCGCCATACTCCCATGGAGTCTAAAAGAGTGCCATCTAAATCAAAGATGGCACCCATTCTATTGTCAATCATATATTTTCCTTTACATTCTGTCTGGTGCAGAGAAACCTAATACATCGATACAAACCTCTAATGTCCGCCTGGTCAGTGTTAATAAACGAACATAGGAAGCCTGCACTGCCTCGTCTTCTTCTGCCATAATCTTTGTCTCATGATAAAAATGATTCAATGCATTTGCCAGGTCATAGATATAAGAACATACCTTATGTGGTGCTGTCTCTTCGTAGGCATTTTCCATCATGGCATTGAAACGGGTCAGCTCTAACATCAATGCCTTCTCGCTTTCGGAATGTGCCGGAAGAATTGCTGCTGTTCCTGCTTCTTTTCCTGCTTCTTTATATTTGTTCAGAATGGATTTGATTCGGACAATCGTATAAAGAATATATGGGCCTGTGTTTCCTTCAAATGAAGTAAAACGGTCGATATCAAAAATATAATCCTTGGAAGCCTGATTGGAAAGGTCTCCGTATTTTACTGCTGAAAGTGCAACTACTTTTGCGGTTGCCTTTGCTTCCGCTTCTTCTACCGTACGATTCTCTGTAATCTTGCGGTACATCTCATCATTGATGCTGGAAAGCAGTGTCTCTAACCGCATGACACCACCCTCTCTGGTCTTAAATGGTTTTCCGTCTTTTCCATTCATGGTACCAAAACCTAAAAACTGAAGCTCTGTATCATCATCCACAAGATGTGTCTTTCTGGCACAACGGAACACCTGTGTAAAATACAGCTCCTGACGTTTATCCACTACATAGATAATTTTATCCGGATGATAGTCTTTCATACGCCATACAATCGTCGCAAGGTCTGTTGTGTTATAAAGAGAAGCCCCATCGGATTTTAAAATCATACATGGCGGGATCTCTTTCGTATCAGTCTCTTCTTTGACATCTACTACCAGTGCACCATCACTGATATATGCATAACCGTCATCCTTCATCTTCTGTACCATGTCCGGGATATATGGCTGTGCGTCAGACTCACCCTTCCATAATTCAAAAGATACATTTAAATTAGCATAATTCTTCTTTAAATCCGTTACAGATACATTTAAAATATGGGAAAGTAATGCCTGATAGCCTCTTCTTCCATGCTGCAGTTCATAAGTTGCCTGCATGGCAGCTTCTTTATAAGCTGCATCCTCTTTGGATTTTCCGCTGGCTGTCGGATAAATTTCTTCCAGCTCGGAAATGGTAAATGGAGGCTCAACCGGATATTCTCCCTCATAATCTTCATCAAAATAGCAAAGTTCCGGTTTACGGAGCTTTAGCTCAGTAATAATCAGTCCCATCTGAAGACCCCAGTCACCCAGATGCACATCACCAATCATATTGTGTCCCATGAATTTACCAATACGTTTGATGCTTTCACCGATAATAGCAGAACGTAAATGTCCTACATGAAGTGGTTTTGCAACGTTTGGTCCGCCATAGTCAATCATGATGGTCTTTGGATTTTCCACCTTATCACAGCCTAAACGCTCTGTATCCTCCTGCATCTTACTGATATAGGAAGCCACAAATTCATTATTCAGCTTTAAGTTAAGGAAGCCAGGTTTTACAGCTTCTACGGATTCAAACATTGCGTTATCCTTAAGCTGTGCTACTACTTCCTCCGCAATCATAATCGGTGCTTTCTTATATTCTTTTGCAGCAGCCATAGCGCCGTTGCACTGATATTCACATAAGTCCGGTCTGTTTGAAACAGTTACTTTTGCATATTTTGCATCAAGTCCGGCTGCTTCAAATGCTTTCACCATCTCATCTGTTATTAAATCCAGTATCTTTCTCATTCTTTCTCATGTTCCTTTCTGAGCATTCTATTTTTCCATTTTATACTCAAAGGCAAGCAGTTGTCAACTACGCCAGAAAGTGTTCTGCCATCAGAATTGTTCCGATTTTCTGCACCTCTCCGGTAAGGAACACGCTGCCATCCTCTCCGATTTCTATCAGTAACTGCCCACCCGGCATCGTGACTTCAATTCTGTCATCCACCAGTCCCAGCTTATGGGATGCTGCCGCTGCTGCACAGGCTCCGGTTCCGGAAGCTAAGGTATATCCGGCTCCCCGCTCATAGATTTCCACCCGGATATGACCTCTATCCATTACTTTACAAAGCTGCATATTAATCCGGTTTGGAAAATAAGATGCATTTTCCACATAAGGTCCTAATTCCATTGCCTTTTCTTTACTGATTTCATCTAAATGAATCACGCAGTTCGGATTTCCCATGGAAACACAGGTTGCCCGGTAAGGATGGTCATGAAAAACCAGAGGCCTGTTTATAATTTCCGGAGGCGTACCTACATAAGCAAGTACCCCTCCGGTAAATTGTGGTATTCCCATATTTACTTTCATAAGACTTCCGTCTTCATTTAAAAAATCAATCCTTACTTCGCCTGCCTTGGTATAAAGGCTAAACGGTCTGTGTCTGATATATCCGGCATCTAATAAATATTTTGCAAAAATCCGAACACCATTTCCGCTGCGCTCTGCTTCACTTCCATCCGGGTTAAATATCTTTACATAAAGCTTCTCATCCTGCCATATCGGTCCATATAAAATGCCATCAGCTCCTGCACCAATATTTCTTCTGCACAGCTTTACAATATGACGTTCCAATAAATGTATCTTATTCTTATTCGGGTCAAGCACAAGATAATCATTCCCTAATCCATGGTACTTCTGTAACAACAATGCATCATCCATACTTACTGCTCCAGTTTCACTTCTTATTACAATATATGAATGAAATTTTGTCCCTTAGAACCTGACTTATTCCTGTTCTGTTTCAACGGTCGCTTCTATAACCTCAGACACTTGTTCTCCACTGTCTGTCTGTTTCTCCGCTGCCTGCGGTGTTTCCACCTCCTGTGACACTTCCGCTGCCTGCGGTGTTTCTTTTCGTTCAGGACTCTTTTCTCCTAAAATAGCAGATAACTTATCATCTGAAATCATTTCAGCTACTTCTTTTTTCTGTAAACGTGCTCTTTCTTCCTCAATCTGCCGCCTTACTGCCGCATCAATCTCACGCTGCTTTTTTTCTTCTTCCTCTGCAGCCACTCTTGCAAGACGATCAAGAATCTCCTGTGCCCGCTGTTCATCCTGCTGTTTCCTGCGTGCTGCTAAAATCTCTTCTTCTGACATGTAATGAACATTCCAGCGTTTCACAATACTATGAGCAATTCGATCTCTTTCATTTCTCTTATCTATTGCATCCTGCATATTATTCCACTTCCATTTTTTCTCTTTATGTATATCATAGCTTTCACCCATTCGTTTTTCAAGATGAAAAATTATTAAATTTTTATTGTTTCCGGCATATTTTTATGTAAATAAGGACATCCTTTCTGTATCAGCCAATGGCTGCAAAAACATTTTAACCCGGAGGTACGCATCATGTCCGTCTACAAAGTTGAAATCTGCGGCGTAAATACCGCAAAGCTTCCAATCCTAAAGGAGGAAGAAAAGGCTGCTCTATTTGCCAGAATCAAACAGGGGGATATGACTGCAAGAGAAACATATATCAAAGGGAATCTTCGTCTGGTCTTAAGTGTGATTAAACGTTTTTCCGGAAATCAGGAAAATATTGATGACCTCTTTCAGATTGGATGTATCGGACTGATTAAGTCCATTGACAATTTTGATGATACACTGGGGGTAAAATTTTCCACCTATGCCGTCCCTATGATTATTGGCGAAATCCGCCGCTATCTGCGGGATAACAACAGCATCCGTGTCAGCCGTTCCCTGCGGGATACTGCCTATAAAGCCATTCATGCCAAAGAAATCCTGATGAAAAATTCCATGCAGGAGCCTACTTTACAGGAAATTGCAAAAGAAGCCGGACTTACCAAAGAAGAAATCGTCTATGCCCTAGATGCCATTCAAAGTCCGGTCAGTCTTTATGACCCGGTCTATACGGATGGTGGTGATACACTCTATGTGATGGATCAGATTAGTGATAAAAAGAATAAAGAAGATAACTGGGTGGAAGGGCTTGCCCTCTCCGATGCAATGAACCGGCTCAACGACAGAGAAAATCATATCGTTAAGCTACGGTTCTTTGAAGGCAAAACCCAGATGGAGATTGCTGATGAGATTCATATTTCCCAGGCTCAGGTCAGCCGTCTGGAAAAAACTGCTCTAAAAACTATGAAAAATTATCTTGCCCTGCATACCTGAGCTCTGATTTTTGGTGCAATTAAAATTGCCAGTGCCATTTTTACCAGGTCACCAGGAATAAAAGGAATTACACCAGCCCATAATGCTGCCATCATGTCCATCTTTGCTTCATAAGCAAGCCATGCTGTTCCTAACGCATAGCAGACAATCGTTCCAACAATCATTGCCAGCAGACATAAGAGCCATTTCTCAGTATATTTATCAATTACAATACCGGCAATGATTGCCATTGGGATAAATCCGATTAAATATCCACCGGTTGGGCCAAAAAGTTTCGCCGGTCCTGCGGAAAATCCCGAAAATACCGGTACACCAACCAGTCCAATCAGGAGGTAAATGACGTAGCTTAAAGTTCCAAGCTTCCATCCCAGCAGGTACAGTGAGAAATAGATAACCAGATTGGTAAGTGAAATCGGCACCGGACCAATCGGCAATGAAAATGGTGCCAGGATACAGGTAAGTGCTGTCATGATAGCAACCAGTGCCATCTGCTGTGTTGTTATTTTTCTTTTTTCCATAATAATGCTCCTATCATTGTGTTTTTTTCAGGCGATTATGAAAGGAAATACCCTATCATTCACTAAAATTTCAGCTATTCAAAAGACTATCTTTTAAGCCACCAGATGCTGCAATTCTAAACAGCATGTTTTCCTTTTTGCTATGAAAACAGTCTTTCCAATGTTTGACAAGATAGCGGCGCTGTCCGTTGAAGGTACGGATGCATTAGAATGACTGTTAGGGACACTTGGAATTTCGTCTGTCACCCGGCAACGCTGGCACAGGGATGTGCCAGCGAGGCGCATCTGAACATGGATGTGAATATGCGCCGGTTGCCAGACGAATCCATATATGTTCCGAAATTCTTAGTGCCCCTTGCAGACGTTCGGCTGCATCCGTATTCAACGGACAGTGCCGCTATCTAAGTCAAAGCAACGGAAAGACAGTCTGCATTCAAGGAAAACATGCCGCTAAGAATTGCTGACATCTGGTGCCGGATAAAATATAGTCCTTTGAATATCTGAATATTTTATTGGTAATATTGGTATTTCTTTTCACAATCGCCTAAAAATACCCTATAGATTTTATCCATAGGGTATTATAGGGTATTCTGGTTTATATTGTCAACCTGTATTTTGCAAAAGGTTAACATTTCATTTTTACGGTGCAGATATATTTCTGTTTTTACGCTTCGTTTGATACCTTCACCAGCTCTGATAACTTCCCTGCTGCTTTTCCACTGTCGATTGCTTCTTTTGCAAGGGCAATTCCATCTTCAATGGTGGATGCTGCTCCACCAACATACAGGGTTGCACCGGCATTCAGTAATACGATGTCGCGTTTTGCGCCTTTTTCTTCTCCGGAGAGAATTTTCTTTGTGATAACGGCGTTTTCTGTTCCATCGCCACCACGCAGTTCTTCTAAGGAAGCACGTTTTAAACCAAACTGCTCCGGTGTTATGGTAAATGTATTTACTTTCCCGTCCTTGATTTCAGATATTACGGTCTCGGTTGTGGTTGTGATTTCATCCATATTGTCTTTGCCGCTTACTACAAAGGCACGTTCAACGCCAAGCCTGCTCATGGCAAGGGCAATTTTTTCTGTCAGGGCTGCATCATAAACACCTACCACCATATTTTTTGCTCTGGAAGGATTGGCAAGAGGTCCTAAAATATTGAACACAGTACGCACACCCATTTCCTTTCTTGCCTGACCTACATATTTCATGGATTTGTTAAAGAGCTGTGCAAACATAAATCCGATTCCGGCTTTCTCCACGCAGGCTTCTACTTTTGCAGGCTCTGCCATAATATTTACGCCCAGTGCCTCTAATACATCACCGGCTCCGCTCTTTGAAGAAATGGAACGATTGCCATGCTTTGCTACCGGGAGTCCGGCTGCTGCAACGACAAATGCAGAAGTGGTAGACACATTAAAAGTATAAGTACAGTCTCCACCGGTTCCAACCAGATCCACATAATTAGAAACCTTCGGTAAAATAGTATCTGCCTTATCCCGGAGTACTCCTGCAAACCCGGTTAATTCATCTAAGGTCTCTCCTTTCATACGAAGTCCCATTAAAAAAGCACCAATCTGTGCCTGGGATGCTTCCCCGCTTAATAAGATTTCCATTGCTGCTTTTGCCTGTTCTTCTGTTAAATCTTTTCCTTCTGCAACCAGTTCAATATATTCTTTCATCGCAAATTTCCCCTTTACTGATTCAGTTCTTTTTTAAATGTGCCACAATAAGTTCCAATTTTCTGTAAATCATAATCATTTTCTTCCATCAGTCTGATGAAATGTGAGCCTACAATCGCTCCATCGATAATATCCTTCATCGGTGCAACATCCTCTGCAGTACGGATACCAAAGCCCATCATAACAGGAATCTTTGATACTTCTTTTACACTGCCAAGATAATCAATTACACTCTTATGGAAGGTTGCTTCCTGTCCGGTTACACCCATGGAAGATACGCAGTAAACAAATCCTCTTGCATCCTTTAAAATCTCAGGGATTCTGTCTTTCGAAACCGGAGATACCAGTTGGATAAGAATCGGTGCATTTTCCTTCTGTAAAAATTCCTTTATCTCATCCTGTTCCTCTAATGGCAGATCCGGAATAATCAGTCCGTCTACTCCGCTTTCAATACATGCATCCACAAAGGCTTCCACACCATAGTGAAGTATGGTATTGTAATACATCATAAATACAATTGGAATCTCAATTTTTGCACTGCGAAGCTTTTTCATGGCTTCTAATACTTTCTTTAAATTCACACCTTTTAAGATGGCATGATAGGAAGCATCCTGAATGACCGTGCCATCTGCTACCGGGTCTGAAAATGGAATTCCAAGCTCGATGATGTCTGTCCCCGCCTGCTCCTGTGTGCGGATAATCTCCTGCATTTTATCAAAGTCCGGCATTCCTGCTGTCATATATGTAATAAATGCTTTTTTGTTCTGTTCTTTTAACTGTGCTAATTTTTCTTCGATTCTGTTCATGCTGCACCTCCTAGTTTAAATAACCCTTTCCTGCAAGATAATCTGCAATTGTATTTACATCCTTGTCGCCTCTTCCGGAAAGGCAAACCACCATAATATCATCCGGCTTCATTTTCTTCGCCTGCTTCTTTGCATATGCCACTGCATGGGCACTTTCGATTGCCGGTATGATACCCTCTAATTTACAAAGCTCCATTAATGCATCCATGGTTTCATCATCCTTGATTGCAACATATTCTGCTCTGCCGCTGTCCTTAAGATAGGCATGCTCCGGTCCAACACCCGGATAATCCAGTCCTGCGGAAATGGAATGGGCAAGCTGTACATTTCCATCCTCATCCTGTAATAAATAAGAACGCATACCATGTAATACGCCAGGCTCGCCCAATGCCATGGCACTGGCATGCTCTCCTGTCTCAATTCCCTTTCCGGCAGCTTCCACACCGATCAGTTTTACGTCCTTTTCTTCAATAAAATCTGCAAACATTCCGATAGAATTAGAACCTCCGCCAACACATGCCATAACCACATCCGGCAGTCTTCCTTCCTGCTCTAAAATCTGTTTCTTTGCTTCTTTGCTGATGACGCTCTGGAAATATTTTACCATCTTCGGATAAGGATAGGGTCCAACAGCGGAACCGATTACATAAAAGGTATCTTCTGCAGTTTTTGCCCAGGTACGAATTGCCTCATTGGTAGCATCCTTTAAGGTATTACTTCCGGATGTAACCGGCACTACTTTAGCTCCCAGCATTTCCATACGCATTACATTCAGCGACTGACGTTTCATATCCTCCGCTCCCATATATACAGTACATTCCATATTAAAAAGAGCTGCTCCTGTTGCGGTTGCCACACCATGCTGACCGGCTCCGGTTTCTGCGATTACCTTGGTTTTTCCCATTCTCTTTGCCAGAAGAATCTGACCGATTACGTTGTTAATCTTATGGGCTCCGGTATGGTTTAAATCCTCTCTTTTTAAATAAATCTTTGTTCCATATGCCTCACTCAGACGGCTGGCAAAATAAAGTGGTGTCTCTCTTCCTACATATTGTTTCAGATAATAGTCCACTTCCTTTAAAAATTCTTCATCCTTTGTATACTTTTCAAAAGCATCATCCAACTCTTTTAAAGTATTCATCAATGATTCTGCTACATACTGTCCACCAAATGCTCCATAATAACTCTTCTTATTCATGTTCTCTCACCTTTCTTACAAATGCTTCTACTTTTTTATAATCTTTTCCATGTTCTCCTTCTACCGAAGAACTGACATCTACTACATCAGGTTCAAATAACCGGATACCTTCTTCTACATTTTCACTGCTTAAGCCGCCGGCTAAAATAAATGGTATCCTTCTTTCCTGCCATTCCCTTCTTTTTTTCATCGGAAAATCCTGCCAGGAAAAAGTCTTTCCACTGCCATATTCCGGTGCGTCTAATAAAATGCCGGAAATACCATCCGGAACATTTATTTCTTCCGCTTCTTCCCTGTTTCGCACCTGATATGCTACCCAGACCGGAATTTTAAGATTTTCATGGAATTCCTGCATCTTATGAATCTGCAGAATATCAAAACCTGCTTCTATGATTTCATCTATCAAATCCAGTGCCGGATTTACAGTAACTGCCACAGTTTTAATAGAAGGCTTCAAATGTTTCTTAATTTCTTTTGCCTGCTCTATCGAAACGTTTCGTTTGCTTTTTTCAAAGAATACAAAGCCTGCATAATCTACCTGCATCCGGTTCAGCACTTCTGTCTCAGATTCTCTTGTGATGCCACAAATCTTAATCTTTGTCATGCCATTTCTCCTTACTTTGCGGCTTCCTTATAAACCTGTTTCCAGTGGGCTGCCAGTGCCTTGGGATTTTCATGTTCCATAAATGCTCTTCCGATTAAGAATCCGCTGACACCGCAATCTGCAAGATATGCCACATCATCATCTCTTACAATTCCGCTTTCTGCGATTAAGAGTTTATCCTTTGGCACCATCTTAGAAAGTGTTTTGGTTCGTTCCAGCGAAATGGTAAAATCTTTAAGATTACGGTTGTTGATTCCAATGATGTCTGCATCCAGCTTCAATGCCCGTTCCATTTCCCATTCATCATGGTTTCCACCAGTACATCTAACTTTAATTCCTTTGCAAGCTGATAAAAGTCATACATTTCCTTGTCATCTAAGATTGCTGCTATCAGTAATACCGCATCTGCATCAATGGCTTTTGCTTCATAAAACTGATATTCTTCAATCATGAAATCTTTCCGTAACATTGGAAGCGGAGTCAGATTTCTTACTTTCCGGAAATAATCAGTATTTCCAAGGAAATGCTTCTCTTCTGTCAGGCAGGATACCGCATCCACAGAAGCGGTATAATCTTCCATCCGCTCTTCCAATGTAATCCTGCTTTCTATCTTTCCAAGGCTTGGGGATGCATTTTTAAATTCTCCGATAATGGAAAGTCCATCTTTGGCAAGATTCTGATAAAAGCTTCTTACATTTTCTTTCTTTGCTGCTTCTTCCCTTAACTTCTCTTCTGCCAAAGTCCGCATCACGGTCAGATCTGTTTTCTGCTTATCACGAAATAGCTGCTCTCTTTTATCTGCAACAATTTCATCTAATATCATGTTCTATATCCTCCCATTCAAGAAATTCTCTATCATACGCTTTCCATGCTGTGTATAAATGGATTCCGGATGGAACTGTAATCCAGCTACCGGATAATCTTTATGGCGCATTGCCATGATTTCTCCATCCTCTGTCTCCGCCGTTACCACAAGGCACTCCGGAAGACTATCTTTCTGAACAGCCAGGGAATGATATCTTGCCACCTGAATCGGACTTTCAATTCCCTGAAAGATTCCTGTGCCGTCATGGGCAATCAGGGACTGTTTTCCATGATATAATTCCTTTGCATAGCTCACTACGCCGCCAAAGGCTTCCCCGATACACTGATGTCCTAAGCAGATGCCAAGGATTGGAATTGTCTTACAAAATTCCTTCACCACATCCATACAGATGCCGGCATCCTTCGGTGCTTTTGGTCCCGGAGAAAGAATGATGCGTTCCGGGTTTATGGTGCGGATTTCTTCTATTGTAATCTTGTCATTCCGTTTTACGATAATGTCCTTCGTAAAAGTTCCTATATACTGATACAGGTTATAGGTAAATGAATCGTAGTTATCAATCAGCAGTATCATAAGTTCTCCTCCTCAACCAAAGTCTTTGCCAATGCCATTACTTTATTGCAGCATTCATAATATTCATTTTCCGGTACGGAATCTGCTACGATTCCGGCTCCTGCCTGAAGGTATACCTCATTTCCTTTCTTTACCATGGTCCGGATTGTAATACAGAAATCCATGTCTCCACCGAAATCAATATATCCGGTTGCTCCACCATATAAGCCTCTTCGTACACTTTCTAATTCATCAATGATTTCCATGGCTCGAATCTTTGGTGCTCCGCTTAAGGTCCTGCCGGAAGGAAGGATGCCACCAAATCTAATGGATGGGATTCTCCTTTCTTGCGTCCCTCTACCTGGGAAACAATATGCATTACATGGGAATAATTCTGTACTTCCATAAACTGTGTTACCTTTACGGTTCCAAATTCACTGATTCTTCCCATATCATTTCTTGCAAGGTCTACTAACATAACATGTTCTGCCCGCTCTTTTTCATCGGAAAGTAGTTCATCCCGTAGCCGTTTGTCTTCTGCTCCATCTTTTCCTCTCTTCCGGGTTCCTGCAATCGGACAGGTGAACACTTTATTTCCCTGCTTCTTTACAATCATTTCCGGTGAACTTCCGATTACTTCAAAGGTTCCGTAATTAAAATAATAAAGATATGGAGAAGGATTTAATTCTCTTAATTCCTTATATAATTCAAAACCGGTCTGTCTGGTTTCAATCGTCCAGCGCTGTGACAATACGGTCTGGAACACATGACCTTCTCTGATATAATGTTTGATTTTCTCTACCTTTTCGCCATATTCTTCGATACTGTCTGACTTCTTAATAATTTTTCCATCGTGGTAGAAGTTCCGTTTGCATTCCTTCTTCTCCATGGCTTTCTTTATCATCTGTCCTGCCTTTTCCATTGCCTGCTCTCTTCCTTCTTCCGAAGGCTCTTCTAATACTACAGCAGTCAGTGTTTCTGCTACATGGTCTACCATAAGGAAAGAAGTCATCAACATCATCTGTATGGTTTCGATTCCGATTTCATCCGGGTTATTGTCCGGAAGCACTTCAGAATATCTTACGAAATCATATCCAAGATTTCCAACCAGTCCACCGGAGAAGGACAGCTCTTCATCTTCTTTTTCGATATGAAATTCACTGTAATATTCTTTCAGACGCTCCAGCGGATTTCCTTCTCTTACTTCCTCTGTGCCATCTGCTTTTGTAATCACCAGTGCATTTCCTCTTGATGTTACAATTTCTTCCGGCTCCATGCCAAAGAAAGTATAGCGGTCATAATTCTTATCGTAACTTTCTAACAGGAAGCCTTTTTTATCTCCTACCAGACTTTCGTACATGTCTGTTGATTTTTCATTGACAATGCTCACTGTTTTTTTGAATACTTTTCTGTTTCTTACCATAATCATCCTCCTATAAACCGGCTTTATAAATACTGCTCGTGCAAAGAAAAAGTCCCTGACCGGAAAATGTTCTTTTCCAGTCAGGGACGCTTATCGCGTGGTGCCACCCATCTTCGCTATGTCTGCTTTTTACCTGTAAGTAACTAAAAAGCGGATATTTTCAATCAGAAAATATCCGCCACTAATTCAAACATAACCTCTTGGATACAGAAGTCTCCTTCGATATCCTCGTCCCTGTAACGTGGGAAAACGGCATCCGCTACTATTGTTCACTTTGCATCTGACAAATCCATTCCGAATAAACTATCTTACCGGCTTCCACCAACGCCGGCTCTCTGTAAAGAAATCATTTACCGTACTACTTTTGCTCACTGATTTTATTTATTCAGTTCATTAATTGAGCATAGTTTATCACTGTAAAGTGATGATGTCAATGTATTTTTATAAATTTTTGATTTTTTCTGTAAAAAACGCAAAAAAAAGAAAAACATTGTCAAGCTGACTTTAATATGATACCTTAGTAGAGTGTAACCATTCACATAATATATGAAAAGGAGAAAGTTATGTATAATTTAAATGGAGAAAATGTAAACGACAACCCAAATGGTTTTCCGGAAATGAACCTGCCGGAACTCCCAGCCCAGACAACAATGCTCAGATGAACTATGGTCAGCCGGCTCCTGAGCAGCAGACGTACAACCAGCCGGAAAATGGTCCTCAGACCTATGATGCACCAAATGCAAATCAGCAGCAGGCATTCAACCAGACCGATTATAATCCAAACAGCTTTAATCAGAACGCTTATAATCAGTCGGCTTACAATCAGCCAGATTACGGACAGCAGGCATTTAACAATGGAAACACCTATAATGGAAACAGCTACAATGCAGCACCTTCCTACAATACCAATGGTAATGCGCCGAAAAAATCCTGTGTTTTTGGTGTCCTTGGTCTGATTCTTGGTATCGCAGCTTTACCTTTCGGATGGTTTGTTCCAATTATCGGAATCATTCTTGGTATCGCTGCTATCATTCTTTCCATTCTTGGAATGGGTAAGAACCGTGACCTTCGTGGTGCAGCAATTGCCGGATTAATCATTTCCATTCTGGCAACCATCTTTTCTATCGGTGTTATTGTATATGCAGTTATCAATGTTTCTAAAACCTTAAGCAATGCTGGAAAAGAACTTTTTGACAACAGTGGTATCACATCTGATCTTGATGACTTTGATTTTGATTCCGATTCAGATGATAGTGATGACTATGATGACAGTGATTACAGTGATTACAGCTATGGCGATGACAAAGAAGTTCCTTTAGATAATGTTGTATTATACTCAGCTAATGATGTTACCATTACAGCTACCAGTATTGTATACAGCTACTATGATGATTCTGTAATTCCGGAAATTAAAGTTACTGTTGAAAACAATACTTCTAACGACCTTGGAATCAATGTTGATTATTGTGCAATCAATGGTGTAACCATGTATGGTTATATTTCAGGTGACGTCGCTGCCGGCAAAAAAAGCAACGAAGAACTTAGCATTTCTTCTGATGATTTCACTTTAACCGGTTTTGACAGCATCGATAATATTAAACTTCAGGTAAGCTTCTATGATTCTGATACTTATGATACTTTGATTGATGATGGTGTTGTACAGGATATCAATCTTTCCGATTCCTATACCCCATTCTCTATTTCCTCTGTTCCGGGTGCAGTTGCATTAGATTCCTCTAATGGCATCAATGCATATTATGTCGGCACAACAACCGGTTGGGATGATACACTTGTATTTGTATTCTATATTGAGAACACTACAGATAAAACCTGTGTTGCTGAATCCGATGATTTCTCAATCAATGACTTTATGCAGGATGATTACGGATATGGATATCTTCTTCCTGGAACCGGTACCTTTATGTCAATTGAAGCAAATGATGATATTACATCTATTGATGATGTAACCAATGCTTCTATTAAATTTGAAGTACGTGATTATGATTCTTATGAGACATTCTATTCCTCTGATGAATTAACATTTATCTCAAATAACTAAGGAATTTTAAAATAATACAAATCATCATAAAAGGACCTGCCACTTATCATAAGTGACAGGTCCCTTTTCATCGCTGTGAACACCTTTTCCGAAATGCACTTCAGCTTAAATATTCTTCCTGGCTTTACAGATTCTCCTGTAAGAATGCACTTAATTTTTCAATTGCTGCATCTTCATCTTCACCTTCAGCACGAAGTGTGATTTCTGCACCTTTCTTAGCACCCAGCCCCATAACGCCAAGGATTCTCTTTGCATCTACTTTCTTACCATCCTTTTCAATGGTAATTGCACTTGCAAATCCTGCAGCTTCCTTTACCAGTAATCCTGCCGGTCTTGCATGGATTCCCTGCTCATCTGTGATTGTGTAAGTAAATTCCTTCATATTCTTCCTCCTAAAAAGTTATATTTTTTCCCGTTTTTTATACCATAGTTTTAATTTGCAAGTATTTTGACTCGCTTATGCTCACTATTCGTGAGTACATCATTTATTATATCATACAATCTTCTTTTTTAACAATCCCAAAAGCAGACAAGATACTGCTGAACCTACAATCAATGATAAAAGATACCAGATTGCATTACCCATTACTAAGAATACGAAGATTCCACCATGTGGCGCCATCAGTGTACAGTTAAATGCCATAGACATTGCTCCTGCAATTGCAGAACCTACCACACAGGCTGGAATCACGCGCAGCGGATCCGCTGCTGCAAACGGTATTGCACCTTCTGTAATAAAGGATAATCCCATAATAAAGTTTGTCGGTCCGGCTTTTCTTTCTTCTGCTGTAAATTTATTTTTGAAAAATAAGGTTCCAAGTGCAATGGCAATTGGTGGTACCATACCTCCAATCATAACGGCTGCCATAATATTATAGTTTCCAGCGGCAATGGATGCAGTTCCAAATACATATGCTGCCTTATTTAAAGGACCACCCATATCCACAGCCATCATTCCAGCTACCAATGCTCCCAGTAATACCGAGCTTACACCATTCATATGTGCCAGTCCTGTATTAATTGCAATATTCAAAGCTCCGACCGGTGGTTCGATGATAAAGGTCATCAATGCACCTATTAACAATACACCAAGCAGCGGATACAGTAGAACCGGTTTCAATCCATCCAGGCCTTTTGGCAGTTTGTCAAAGATTTTCTTTAATAACTGGATGATAAGACCTGCGGCAAATCCGGCTACTAAGGCTCCAAGGAAACCTGATTTTCCATTTGCTGCAATTGCTCCTCCAACGAAACCTACTACCAGTCCCGGACGGTCTGCAATACTCATGGCAATATAGCCAGCCAGTACAGGAAGCATAAAGCCAAATGCCAGTCCTCCAATGGACTTAAAGAATGCTGCTGCCGGAAGAATTGTACCAAAATTAGCACGCTCATCCGTAGGAAGTGATGCAAGGTCTACACCAAAGCTGTCGATTAAGAATGCAATGGCAATCATAATACCACCACCGACAACAAACGGAAGCATATGGGAAACACCGTTCATCAGATGCTTGTAAACTTTGTGTCCAAAACTTTCTCCGCCCATGCTTTCACTTTCTGATGCTTCGCCGCTGCCTTTATAAATTGGTGCATCCTTTGCCATAGCGCGCTGTATTAATTTATCTGCTTTACTGATTCCATCGGAAACCTGACAGATGATAACCGGTTTTCCGGCAAAACGATCCATCGGGACTTTGGTATCGGCTGCTACAATAATACAGTCTGCCTCTTCAATTTCTTTTGCAGTAAGCACATTTTTTGCTCCGCCGGAGCCTCTTGTTTCCACCTTAATAAAGCAACCTAATTCTGCTGCCTTCTTTTCCAGACTTTCTGCTGCCATGTATGTATGGGCAATTCCAGTCGGACATCCGGTTACTGCAAGAATCTTTTTCTGATTTTCTTCCGGTTCCTTTATTTCTGCTTCCTTCTGTTCTTCCTTTTCTTCCTTCTCAGACTCTGCTTCATCAATGACTTTTAAGAATTCCTCTACCGAAGCTGCCTGTTTTAATCCGTTGGTGAAATTCTCATCCATCAGAAGAACAGACAGACGGCTTAATACATCAAGATGTACATTATCTTCTGTATCCGGTGCTGCAATTAAGAATATTAAATGAACTTTCTCTCCATCTAAGGCATCAAAATCTACCCCATCCTTTAATACCATTGCACTTAATCCCGGTTTCTTTACGGCTGCTGATTTGCAATGAGGAATTGCAATGCCCTCTCCAATTCCTGTGGTACTCTCTTCCTCTCTTGCAAAGACTCCTTTCCGGTAAGTCTCTTCATCTGTAATTTTTCCACTCTTTACCATCAGGGAAACCATCTGGTTTAATACATCTTCCTTTCCGGTTGCTGAACCATTCAACTGAATGCTTTCCGGTGCCAGCAAATCTCTGATTCTCATATACCTTCCTCCTTTTTCTTAAAATGGAAATGCATGATTCTTTAATAATTGTTCTACTTCTTCTTTCGTTGCAAGTTCTTCTGAAAATGCACTGGCGCTTCCGGTACAGACTCCCATCTTAAACGCCTGCGCATAATCCTTATTCTTTAAATATCCTGCCAGGAAACCTGCCACCATGGAGTCTCCTGCTCCTACGGAATTCTTTACTTTACCCTTCGGAGCTTCGCTCTCAAAAGCTTTTCCCTCTTCTGTCAAAAGCACAGCCCCGTCACCTGCCATGGAAACAAGTACATTTCTTGCACCCTGCTCCTGCAGCTTCGCTGCGTATTTCTTTACATCCTCTTTGCTGCTGATTGTCACACCAAATAACTGTCCTAATTCATGATTATTCGGTTTAATCAGGAATGGATGAAGCGGAAGTACATTTGCCAGAAGTTCTCTGGTTGCATCTACAGCAATCATGACATCCTTTCCTTCCAGGTATTTCATGATATCCATATATATGGACTGCGGCATAACATCCGGTATACTTCCTGCCAATACCAGCACATCACCGGCTTTTAAAGCATCTAATTTAGCATAAAGTTTCTCGATATCTGTGCTGCGAATCATCGGTCCCTGGCCATTGATTTCTGTTTCTTCAGTGGACCGAAGCTTCACATTAATTCTTGATATTCCTTCCTCTACCTGAATGAAATCGGTATTTACACCCTCTTCATCCAGACGCTTACTGATTTCTTCTCCGGTAAAGCCAGCTAAAAAGCCCCAGGCGGTACTCTTTAATCCCAGATGATTCAGTACGATGGATACGTTGATTCCCTTTCCTCCCGGGAACATTTTCTCCTGTTCCGTCCGATTTACCTGACCGGTTTTGAAGTTTTTTACATCCACCACATAATCCAATGACGGATTAAACGTTACGGTATAAATCATTCTTCCACCTCCTTTATATTTTTATACTTCCGATAAGATTCTAACGTAAGACCTGTTGTAATCACATCTGCTGAAGCAAATGGTGCAAATGTCACACTGGATATCTGTGCAAATTTGCTCTTATCTCCCAGAATATAACACTGTCTGCAATTTGCCATTGCTTTCTTCTTTACCATGGCCTCTTTGACATCCGGTGTGGTATATCCTTTTTCTACATTAATTCCATTGGTTCCGAAGAAGCCTTTTGTAAAATTATATTTATCTAAGGACTCCACTGCCTCAGCACCTACCACAGCTTCTGTGGATGCCTTGAACTCTCCGCCAATGATATAAACCTCACACCCCAGTTCAGAGAGCCGTTTTGCATGGGCTACTGCGTTGGTTACCACACAGGATGGCTTCACATCCATAAAATCAATCATACAGTCTGTTGTGGTTCCCGCATCAAGATAAATAAAATCATCTGCTGTAATTAACGATGCTGCATACTTCGCTATGACTGCCTTCTCATCACGATGCATGTTTCTTCGAAGTGGCACATCATCATCCTGTGTATGAAAAACTGTTCCTCTTAAAATTGCACCGCCATGAACCTTCAAAAGCTTTCCATTTTCGTCTAAAGCATTCAAATCTCTTCGTACCGTTGACTCGGAAGCATCTAAAAGCTGCATCAGCTCAGTCACTTTAACACTGCCCTGTTCTTCCAGCAGGGAAAGGATTTTTCCATATCTTTCCTCTGTCAGCATATCATCCCTCCCATTCCTTTTTTCTATTTTCTGCTTTCTATGGTTTTATTATACGTTCAAAAACAGTCATAGTCAATCATATTCCGTCATTTTCATTCACAAAAATCCATTTCACAATTTGTGCAAAATATACAAAACAGGATACACCTTGGTACATCCTCGCGGAGCGTTTTTTACGTTACAGGAAAGCAATTTCCTGTAACGTAAAAAAAGAAGCCTGCAAAAGCATCACCTTTTACAGACCTCTTCTCGCCTTTTTAAACCGTTTTCCGGTTCTTATTCTTATTCTTATTCTTATTCTTATTATCTTTTAGAAGCTTCGGATTTTCTCGTTCTCTTCTCCGGTATTTTCAATTTTACGGATTATAACATCATAACTGTAATCGTCATTTACCTTCACACTGACACGGTCTCCTACCTTATGGCCAAGCACTGCTTTCCCCATAGGAGATTCGATACTGATTAATCCTTTCAGCGAATTTCCACGCATGGTAGTCACCAATTTGAAGGATTCTTCCATATCATCTTCTTCAACATAAACCGTCACCGTATTATTGATACCTGCCTCGTCTTCCTTAGAGTCATCTGATACCACGACTGCAGTACGAATCATGCGCTCTAAATAACGAATTCTGCTTTCGTTTTTATTCTTATCTTTCTTGGCAGCATAATACTCGAAGTTTTCACTTAAGTCACCCTGTTCTCTTGCTTCCTGTACAGCACGGATTGCATTCTTTCGTACCACTAATTTCCGATATTCAATTTCTTCTTCCATCTTCTTGATATCACTTTGTGTTAATTCGTTATGCATACCGTCACCTTTTCATTCTAACAGCTTACGCTAATGCAGCTGTAATAATTGCCATGGAATATACTTCTGATGCATTACATCCACGGGATAAGTCATTGATTGGTGCATTTAATCCAAGAAGAATCGGACCATATGCATCAAAGTTACCAAGACGCTGCGCAATCTTATATCCAATATTTCCTGCATTGATATCCGGGAAAATAAATGTATTTGCATGTCCTGCCACTTTGGATTCCGGACATTTGGTACGTGCAACTCTTGGAGATACGGCTGCATCAAACTGAAGCTCTCCCTCGATTGGAAGCTCCGGATATTTTTCTCTTGTCTTGTTTGCAGCATTACGCATCTTATCTACATCCTCGCCCTTTCCGGAGCCTAATGTAGAATAGCTTAAGAATGCCACCTTTGGATCTACACCGAATATCTTTGCACACTCTGCTGCTTCTCCGGCAATTTCAACCAGTTCATCTTCTGTCGGATGAATGTTGATTGCACAGTCAGCCATTGCCAGTACTTCATTCTCGCCGGTTGCAGAAGGACGTACCAGAATAAAGCAGGATGATACAATGCTGTTACCCGGTTTTGTCTTAATTAACTGTAACGCTGGACGAACAGTATCTGCTGTAGAATAGGTTGCTCCACCTAACAGTGCATCAGCATATCCCATTTTTACTAACATGGTTCCGAAATAATTAGCCTGTGAAAGAATTCCTTTTGCCTGCTCCGGTGTTACGCCTTTGCTCTTTCTTAAATCACAGAACATGGTAACCATTTCATCAAATTTTTCAAAATGTAATGGATCGATAATTTTGGCTCCGCGAATATTAAATCCGCTCTCCTCTGCTGCTTTCTGAATCTCAGCCTCATTTCCAACCAGAATCGGGCTTAAGAAATTACTTGCCAGCAGGCGGGATGCTGCCTCTAAAATTCTTGGGTCATTTCCCTCTGTAAACACAATTTTCTTTGGGCTTTTCTTTAAAATATCAATCAGTTGACCAAAACCAAACATATCTTTCTCTCCTCTTTTTCTATGTATTATTTTAACTGCATATTATTGTACCCTCTTTTAAATAAAAATCAAGTTTTGAATTCAGTACAATTTCTCAAAAGTGCATTTTCTTCTATTATAAATATGCATCTCTGTTCAGGCAAAAATGATTCTTCCGGAAAGAAAGCCGTCCCTCATCTCTTAATTTTCCAAGCTCCGTTGACATCGCACTCCGTTCCACAGAAAGATAATCTGCTAACTGCTGTCTGGAAAATGGAATATCAAACTCTGATGTTCCATGCTTCTGTGCCTCTGCTGACAGATAGGACAATAACTTTTCTCTGGTATTGCGTTTTCCCATATGGGTTAATTTTTCATTAAAGCGAAGATTCTTTTCTGCCATATTCTCTAATAAATTCCGAAGCAGAACCAGCTTCCAGCCTTCCGTTTCTCCATCTGCATCCAATATATTCCGAACGTTCAGCCACAGCACATTTGCTGCCTCTTCTGCAATCACACTTACATTAATATTCCGCCTCTGCATACAGGCAAAAGTCTCTGCAAAAACATCCCCCGGTTCTATTTTTGCAACCAGATTCCGGTTTCCCCAGAAATCCTCCTGCACAATCAAAAGTCCGCCAGAAACCAGCAGCCCCATTTCTTTTACCTGCTCTCCGCAGTGCAGAATATAATTTTCTTTATCATAAGTCATCTCATGGGCATCTAATCCCTTTAAGACTTTCTCCTCTTCTGTTTCCTCAATTCCTTCAAAAAAAGGTGAATTTTTCATTTCTACAGGAAATTTTTTCATTTTATAACCTCCGTTGTTTTTCCAACCGATTATTTATTGCTATTATAGTATACTGACTATACAAAATCAACGAGGAGGAATCTAAAATGATTCGTAAAATAATTCATATTGATAAAGAAAAATGTAATGGATGCGGTTTATGTGCATCCGCCTGCCACGAAGGTGCCATCGGCATGGTCGATGGAAAAGCCCAGCTTTTAAGAGAGGATTACTGCGATGGGTTAGGTGACTGTCTTCCGGCATGTCCTACCGGTGCTATTACCTTTGTACAGAGGGAAGCCGCAGCTTATGACGAAGCCGCTGTAAAAGAGCACTTAAAGAACCGTGAAGCGGCTTCGGTAAAACCTGCAGTTTCAGCCAATCACGCAGCTCCGGTTTTCAGCGGATGTCCGGGCAGCCGGATGCGCTCCATGCAGCGTAAAAACACGGAAAATACTTCTGCAGGCTCTAATACCACATCCGATACTGCATCCAACGCAGTCACAGCAGGAAACGCACCGGAAAGCCAGCTTACCCAGTGGCCGGTTCAGATTAAATTAGCACCTACAAATGCTCCGTATTTTGACAATGCAAGACTGCTGATTGCTGCAGACTGTACAGCTTTTGCCTATGGCAATTTCCATGAAAAATTCATAAAAAACCACATCACCCTGATTGGATGTCCCAAACTGGATGATGTGGATTACAGTGAAAAGCTTACTGAAATTATCCGCAATAACAATATCAGAGATATCAGTATTGTGCGCATGGAGGTTCCGTGCTGTGGCGGCATTGTAATGGCTGTCCAGAATGCCTTAAAGCAAAGCGGGAAAATGATTCCATGGCAGGTTGTTACCATCTCTGTTGATGGCAAGATTATGGAATAAATTTCCAGATTAAATTGCTTCCACAAATCTTACTTTTCTAATTCTAAGACAACGGTTTCACAGCTGTCTAATGTAATTGTTCCATTTAAGGCTGCCTCAGCATTGATTGCTTCCTGGCGGCCTTCATTGGTTAACAATACCTTGGCAATTCTTTGCTCTAATGTGATGGTATGCTCTTCTGTTCCAAAGTTTGCAAGAATCAAAAGCTTCTGACCGCTTTCTTCATTTACCCGTTCAAAAGCAAATATGTCATCTGCATTTTCATATTTTGGTTTAAAAATACCATAAGTGAAAGTATCTTTGTATTCTTTTGCCTTACGCAGTGCAATTAATTTCCTATAATAAGCCAATACAGAATCTGCCTTATGTTCCTGGGCTGCTACATTGATTTCCATGTAATTCGGATTCATGGCAAGCCATGGAGTTCCATCTGTAAATCCGCCATTTTTTCCATCGGACCACTGCATTGGTGTTCTGGCATTATCGCGGCTGTTCTCATAACAGCATTTCAGTGCTTCTTCTTCACTGAGTCCTGCACGCAACGCCTCCTGATACTGGTCGATGGTGCTGATGTCATCATATTCTGAAATATCATTTCGTTTGCAGTTGGTCATCCCGATTTCCTGTCCCTGATAGATAAATGGAATTCCACGCAAAAGAACGGATACGGTTCCAAGCATCTTCTTTCCTGCATCATTTCTGGCATGCTCCGGCAGATAATGAGTTGCTCCTCTTGGTTCATCATGATTTTCAATAATGTTTGCCTTAAAGCATTTTCCCTGTAATTCCTGCTGGGAATCGAAAATTACTTTCCGCCATTCCTCAAAACGTAATGGTTTCTGGTCGTACCAGCCATGCTCACCAAAAGTAAGCACATGGGCGCTGAAATCAAACATCGTAGAGAAATGTCCATCCTCTCCGATAAATTCCAAGAGTTCATCTTCCTTCATATTAAAGACTTCTCCTACTGTAAAGGCATCGTGCTTCTCAAAGGTCTCATGCTTTAATTCCTCTAAGAAATCTCCTACTCCATTTACTGCTTCCACCATCTTGATACAGGTTGCAAGTCCATCCGGTCCATCCGGCTCAAAGGACGGGAAGTTAATATCTTTCTTGATATTGATAATTGCATCTATACGGAATCCTGCCACGCCTTTGTCTAACCACCAGTTCACCATTTCATAGATTTTCTGACGTACTACCGGATTCTCCCAGTTTAAATCCGGCTGCTCTTTGGCGAACATATGAAGATAGTATTTATCACTGTTTGGCACCTTCTCCCAGGTACTTCCGCCAAAATAGGAACGGTAATTACTTGGAGCCTTGCCATCTTTTCCTTTCACAAAATAGAAATAATCTGCATACTCTCCATCCGGGTCTGCCAGTGCTTTCCGGAACCACTCATGCTGGTCGGAGCAATGATTTACCACCAGATCCATTACGATATACATATCACGTTTCTTTGCTTCCGCAAGCAACTCATCAAACTCTTCCATGGTTCCGAATTCTTCAGCAATATTATAATAATCTGAAATATCATATCCCTGGTCTACAAATGGGGATTTATAAATCGGTGAAAGCCATACGATATCGATACCCAGTTCCTTTAAATAATCCAATCTGGATATGATTCCTCTCAAATCACCGATTCCATCTCCGTTGCTGTCCTGAAAGCTCTTTGGATAAATCTGATATGCCACCTTGTCATGCCACCATTTTTTCTTCATGTTCTCATCCTCCATATTTCCATTATTCCTGTATTTACACTTCGTTCTTTGTATGATACTGTTATTATATACGAAGTTTTAGGAAGTTTCTTCCGTGATATTTGCGTTTTTATTGCACAATCCTGCTCTTTTATATAAAACAAAATAAACGATAAGATTATGGATTTCAGATGCAGACGGTGGAAGGTAGGTTATAGGATACAAAATAGCAGCATTTCTTAGATACATTTTTTCTTGATTATAAACTGTCTTTCCGCTTGCTTTGACGAGGATATCTGCACCGTCCGTCGAGTGTGGATGCTGCATAAAGATAGTAAGGCGCACTAAGAATTTCAGTATTAATATTATTTTATCTGCCAACCGGCGCAAATTCACATCCATGTTCATATGCGCCTCGCCGGCACGTCCCTGTGCCAGCGTTGGCTATTGCTGTATGAAATTCTAAGTGCGCCTAACAATCCTTATCATGCATCCATACTTCGGCGAACGGTACAGATATCTTGTCAAACATTGGAAAGACTGTTTTTATCATAGAAAGAAAAAATGTATTTTAGAAATGCACTGTTTTGCATCAGACCTACCTTCCATCGTCTGCATCCAAAATTCCATTTCTTTCATTTTGTTTGTATAAAAAATCAGGATAAATGCTGTTTAAATAAGCAACATTAAAAGGAGATTCCCATGAAAGATAAAAAACAACTCCCTCTGGAACAAAAAGAAAAGGCCGTTCATGGCGAACGAATTTTTCCATTAAAGAAATATCTTACTACGTTGCAGGAACGGTATCCCATTGTTACGCCACACTGGCATGAAGAGGCTGAATTTACCCTGATTACCAGCGGTGTCTGTACGTATCAGGTTGACCTTGAAAGCTTTCAGGCTATGCCTGGAGATTTCGTTTTCATTCCTCCACTGGCTCTGCATTCCATTGCCATATTACCTGCCGGGCATATGCATTCGGAAACATATGTCTTTCACCTTGATTTCCTTGGTGCATCCTCTGCAGATATCTGTGCCATGCGATATCTGATGCCCCTTGCCAAGCAGCAGCTGATTCCCCCTTTTCATATAGTAAAAGAGCACCCGGTCTACCCGGATGCCCTCGCATTGTTCTATGAAATCAGCAACTGTTATTCCGCTGCCCAGCCGGGATATGAACTGATGTTAAAATCCCTGCTGTTAAAGCTTCTTACCCTTCTACTTCCGTACTGTAGCAAAAGTTCTGAGCAGCCACAGCTTCAAAGCGAACATACCCAGAAGATTAAGGGTGTCTTAGAATATATCGGATTACATTATACCGAAAATATTTCTATTGAAAGCCTGGCATCCTCCTGCTATTTCAGCGAATACCATTTCATGCGCTTTTTTAAGAAATATGTCGGAATGTCATGCTTAGATTATATCAAGAGCCTGCGCCTGCAAAAGGCTGCCGACCTCTTAGAACAGCAGGAGCTTTCCATTACAGATGCCGCCATGACTGCCGGTTTCAGCAGCCTTTCCTACTTCTACCGGGAATTTAAAAAACGCTATGGAACGACACCACGCCAGTTTATCCATTCCCTTCCGGAACGTCAGCATACGAATCGGGCCTCTACTCCAGGCAGTCCTTTTTCTCCACTTTGATTTCCCAGTGGATTAAGAAAGTCAGGGCTGCCCGGAGTGCAATAGATAGGGGCTCTTTTCCATATTGTATCCTGCCTTTTATTTATTATCCACGAAAATCTACATTCCAGCCAACCTGTTTTTCCTGTGGTGTAAATACATAATCGCTCATGCTGTCATATAACATATCCTGGATTTTCTTTTCCAGTTCTTCCAACGAACCGGCAGTAACCGTTACCAGATCTTCACTCTTACCAGTTTTATCCGTGCTGTCAGTCCTGTCCGATTTCTTAACGGAAGATGTATCTTCATCCTCCTTATTCATTCGTTTCTCAAAAGCTTCCTTCTGAGCTTTTTTACGTTCTGCACGGTTTTCTTCCTGTTTCTTTTCGATACGTTTCTTCTGAAGAGACAAAGACTTATCTACAACTGCAAAAAATGATGCATTGCCGCCATCATTTACCTGAATGCCATATGCCTTCACACCACTCTGTCCATTAGCAAACCGACTCTGCATGGTTGCAAGCTGACTGGATGCATTGGCTATGATTCCCTCGTACTGTTTCCGGTAAGACTCATCTTCTGCCATCCGCTCAATCTTCTCTTCATCAATCAGAACCACCATTTTGTTGGCATTGGCATACTGTCCTGCATTGGCTTTTGCTGTCTCTTTCATATCCTTGGATACCAGAATGAAATCCATCGTGCTAAATTTCTTTTTCAGCTTCTCATAATACTCTTTCGCCTTATCCGAAAGCTTTGGCTCTCCAATGGTTTTTCCGGAGACTTTGCTGCTCTTTTCCGATTCCGTATAACCAGAAACGTTTTCTGCCACCTGATTTACTGCGTTTGTGTTCATAAAAATTCCTCCTTGAAAATATCTATAAGCAAATCCTTTTGCTTAAAACAATCTGTTCCATTCTTTATATCGGAAGAATCTCTCATTTTCTTAAGCGGTTCCTATAGTGCAAAATAGCCTAAAACAATGGCTCCAAGAATAATCCGGTACCAGCCAAATACTTTAAAATCGTGTTTTTTGATATAGCCCATCAGAAAACGAATGACTACTACAGATACCGCAAATGCTACCACGCAGCCTAAGCCTAAGACACAAAGTTCCTGAGCAGAAAACGCAAAGCCGAACTTAATAAGTTTGATCAGGCTCCAGCCAAACATAACCGGCACAGCCAGGAAAAATGTAAACTCTGCTGCAGCCACACGGGATACTCCGATTAAAAGTGCTCCGATAATGGTTGCACCGGAACGGGAGGTTCCCGGAATAATTGCAAGTACCTGAAACAATCCGATAAGAAATGCTGTCTGATAAGTAATATCATTTATGCTTTCCACCCTTACTTTCCGCTTTTTATTCCAGTTTTCAATCAGAATAAACGCAAAACCATAGAAAATCAATGCAGCAGCAATCACAAGCGGTGTATGAAAATGTGCATCCACATAATCATCAAACAAAAGCGTTACCACAGCTCCCGGTATGCAGGCAGCTACAACCTTAAACCATAAAGAAAAAATATCTTTCTGGATGACCGGCTGTGTCTTGTCTTTAAACTGAAACGGGAACATTTTCTTCCAGAACAAAAGCACTACCGCAAGAATAGCTCCCAACTGTATCACCACGAAAAACATCTCTTTGAATGAATCTGTCATATCAAGCCTGATAAATTCATCCACTAAAAGCATATGTCCTGTGCTGCTGATTGGAAGCCATTCTGTAATTCCTTCTACAATTCCAAGAAAAATAACCTTCAGCATTTCTACAAAATCCAATAACATTTTGTTGTCCTCTTTTCCTATTATTTCCGATTTCTCATTTTAACATACTATGCCGATAATATATATATTATTTTTCTTAAGATATTCTGTTTATTTGCGGAATGCTGAAAATAATCCCTTCTTCTCATATGGTTCTTTTGTTACTTCTAACGCATCATATCCACTGTTTTTAATCACTTCCTTGATTTTTCCTCCGGAATATCAGTATCGGTAATAATTACGGTCTCTTTTTTACTGTGGGATGAAGTTACTTTCTTTACCGGAAACGCTGCCCGCACTGCATCATTTACATGTGCCTCACACATTCCACACTGCATACCATCTACTTTTACTGTTATTTTCTGCATAAATCCTTCCTCCTTCATTTCCTTCCATCACATTATAATCTCTTTTTTTCTAAAAAAATATAGAATTAACGATATTTTTTCTCACCACTTTGCCACTATTTTCGCTCTTCCTTTTCTGAAAAAATTATTGTAAAATATTTCTTTAGGATTAAATTTTAAAAAGAAAGGATTTTATATATGAAGAAACCATTCCGTCTTCTTCTATGTCTTGCACTGCTTTTTGTGAGTGGATGCAGTGGTTATCAGAAAACCATCCGCTTTGGTGCCGCTGACATAGGTGGAATCTACTATACCTTTGCCAATACCTTTACCGGACTTGCCTCCTCGGAGGATGATACCTATCAGTTTGAAGTTAAGACAACCGCAGGCTCTGCTGCCAATCTAAGGCTGCTCTCCGGTGGATATATCGAACTTGGATTAGCCCAGTCTGACCTGATTGCCTCCGCCTATGAAGGCAGTGGAATTTTTGAGGGAGATCCTTGTCAGGGATATTCCGCTATTGCCGGGCTATATACGGAAGCCTGTCAGATTGTCATCCGTGCAGACTCCAATATTCAGACGCTGGATGATTTACAGGGCAAAACCGTCAGCATCGGTGCGGAGGATTCCGGTACTGAACAGAACGCTAACCAGATTCTGACCATGAGCGGACTTACCACTGAACTGGTGAAAACAGTAAACCTCGATTATACCGATGCTGCTGACCAGCTTATCAATGGAAAAATCGATGCATTTTTCTGTACTGCCGGTATCCAGACAACTGTAATCAAAGAATTAGCCAAAGAATGTGATATCCGTCTTTTGGATATTGATGAGAAATGCAGGAATAAATTGCTGTCTGCTTATCCATCCTATAGTGAATATACCATTCCTGCCAATACTTACACCGGACAGACGGAAGATATCCATACCCTTGGTGTCAAAGCGGTTCTCCTTGCTTCCGACAGGCTCTCTACCGATACAGTAGAACACTTAACGAAATGGCTTTTTTCCCATGCGAAGGATTTACAGTATGCAACTTCTTTAAGCCTGCAATTAGATGAAACTTATGCTACTGATGGCATACCGATTCCATTCCATCCGGGTGCTGTTGCCTATTATGAGAAGCAGGGCATTACGCTTTCTTCCGAAAGCAATACACCAAACTAGAAAGGAACACTATGAATATACATTTAGATATGTACCAGACCTTAGCTGTTGCTGTGCTGGTACTCATGCTGGGAAGTTTTTTACGAAAAAGAATACATTTTCTGGAAAAATTCTGTATTCCGGCACCCGTTATCGGCGGTCTGCTCTTTGCGATTTTCACCTGTATCTGTTACAGCACCGGAGTTGCAGAATTTTCCTTTGATGATACCCTGCGGGAAGTATGTATGGTATTCTTCTTTACTTCCGTAGGATTTCAGGCTAACTTAAAAGTCTTAAAAAGTGGTGGGAAATCCATGGCAGTATTTTTAGGACTGGTCATTACCCTTATTATTACCCAGAACTTTCTTGCCGTTGGATTATCCAAACTATTAGGATTAAATCCATTAATCGGTATGTGTACCGGTTCCATTCCAATGGTGGGCGGACATGGTACAGCAGGTGCTTTTGGACCGGTACTGGAGGATTTCAATATCCATGGTGCCACTACCATCTGTACCGCTGCTGCTACCTTCGGTCTGATTACAGGAAGCCTGATTGGCGGTCCTTTAGGAAAACGCCTGGTAGAAAAGAAAAATCTTCTCTCTACTGTTGCTTCCGAAGATGACAGCCTCTTAGTGGAAGATGAGAAAAAACACGAACGCCATACCAACATGTATGCTTCCGCTGTTTTCCAGCTTATCCTTGCCATTGGACTTGGTACTATTTTCTCCTATTTTCTGACAAAAACAGGACTGACTTTTCCAATTTATATTGGTGCCATGTTAGCAGCCGCACTGATTCGTAATATTGTGGAATACTCCCATGGCAATGCCACGATCCATATGGGAGAAATTAATGACCTGGGTGGTATTTCCCTGTCATTATTTCTTGGTATGGCTATGATTACTTTAAAATTATGGGAACTGGCTTCTCTGGCACTTCCGCTTATCATTTTATTAAGCTCACAGGTCATTCTGATTGCTGTATTTACTTACTTTATTGAGTTCAATATTATGGGGCGGGATTATGATGCAGCAGTCCTTGTTGCAGGTACCTGCGGATTCGGTATGGGTGCCACACCAAATGCCATGGCAAATATGCAGGCTCTCTGCGACCGCTATGTTCCATCCGTCAAAGCATACCTTCTGATTCCACTGGTGGGAAGTCTCTTTGCCGATTTCATCAACAGCCTTGTAATTACATTTTTTATTAATATTTTGTAAATAAAGGAGCACCTTATGTTTCATTTTAAAAATAAAATCAAGAATGCAAGAAAAGAACGTGAAAAGAAAAATTATGATCTGACTTATGATAATGTTGCCATTCCAGAGGTGCACAAGACATCTTCCACTCCGGATACAGCAGAAAATACCACTGCTGCCTTTCCATCTGAATCTTCCGATGAACAGACTTCCAGTGTCAGCTTTGATAATGTTGCGATTCCGGAAATTCATATACGAAAGAAAAACTAATTTCACTTTTGAATACAGACCGCCGGCAGGAAAAACACATTCCTTTCTTATGTGTTTCTGCCGGCCGTTTTCAATCTTTCCTATTTTTTCAATTTTCTATTTTCAATCTCTTTCTATCTGCTCAGAATTTCCTTATAAATTTCTTCTGTCTGTACATCATCCACTCCGCTCATATAATATTGTTTTCCATTTGCCGAAAAATGCAGAAATTTCTTATTCTGCGGATTTAAAAACTCCTGACATTCTCCCTGCTCATAAATCTTAAATGTTCCTTTCTCAAGATTATCCATTCCTGTTCCATTTATCTTAGACCTGCGCGGAAGTTCTGTCACCATTTCCACCTCTTCTATGGTATCCAGCGGAAGCTCATAATCGGTGCGGATATGCTCTGCACAAAGATTGCCATTTTCTATTTCCAGATGAATCGGTGTAAACTCTTCTGCAATCACCCAGGCACATAAAATTGGAATAGTAAGAAATACCAGTGCTGTAAATAGCATTGTTGCTTTTCCAGCTTTTGACGCCATATTTACAGTTGTTCCAATGCCGACTTTTTTATCTACCATCGTATGCGGATCATTAGGATTATAATAAAGAACACCGCCTATCCAGTTTCTATCATCTTCTGTTCCGTTGCTTAAATCATGTTTGCCTGCATAAGCCTTTTCCACTTTTCCCAGTCTGATAAATACCGGAATGCATATCACCAGCAGGAGAACTGCATACACTATCATGGCAATAAGCATTATGCTTTCTACCTTCTTATCTACGAATGAAATTGCCAGAAGAAATAATATCAATATGGTATTCATCCAGATACAGCAAAGCCAGAAATTTTTCCAGATATTTTTCTTTGCCCTGCTATAATTGATATTAATGTCACTATCTGAACTGATGACCTGTATCGGCTGTCTGTCCATAATAACTGCGACCAGAAAATAAATGAATCCACAGGCAGCTCCAATCAGACAGGATATTCCAACCATTTTATAAACCGGCAGTGCTAAAGCTGCACCTATAATGCCTATGGCAAGCGGAAGAAAGAATTGGAAAAAATGTATGCACCGAATGGCTCCCGCATTCTTTAATTCCACATATCGCTCTGTTGACTGTGTCTCATAGTATCCCTTTTGCCGCTTCCATTCTTTCAGCCGGCTATTGGCAAAGACCAATGGCAGCATCAGTAATATAATTGCTCCAAACATCCATACCAGCCAGATCGTCATCTGGATGGAAAAATACGGTGTCAAAAGACTGCTAAAAGGAATTACCGCAAGCAGCAGCCCATACCATCTCATTTCTCTTTTAAACCGCTTCTGAATTGCCTTTACTTCATCCTCTTCGAACCATTCCGGTTTCATATTTACACCAAAAATACTTCCATTCTTCTGTCCGCTTTGCAGCGCCATTACCACATATACAATAAATAATACCGGATACAATGTTGCAAAAAATATAATATTAAGAAACATCTTCATCACCCCTTATACATATTCCTGCATAATGCTAAAAATTCTTCCTGCGTTATGCCACATATCTTTGCCTCGGAAATCACCTGTTGTAATATTATTTTGGATTTCTCCTGCAGTTCCTTTGTCTCAGTAAATTCATTCCGCACATGAGCGCCATTCCGCCGGTCGGTATAAATATATCCTTCCTGCTTTAATAATGCATATGCCTTATTTACTGTCATAGAATTGATTCCTATCTCTCCTGCCAAAGCCCGGACCGTTGGAAGCTGCTCACCTGGCTTTAACCTGCCATCCGAAATTCCCAGTACAATCTGATTACGAATCTGCTGGTAAATCGGCACTTCCGCTGTCTCATCAATCGATATGACCATCTGAAAACTTCCTTTCTAAACTTCCTTTCTAAATTTTCTTTCTAAAATTTTCTTTGTCTCATTTGTGTTATTAATTATAATACAAATAAGACAAAGATGCAAGGAATATATTCACATCATATATCCAATCTGACAGCATATTATTCTGTTTCATCAATCATCATATGTATCATCTTCTTTACACCTGAAATATCAAATGGACTTTCCGAAGATTCATAAGTAAAAATAACATCCCGCCCCGGCATAAGATAATTTTCTATATATAAATTCTGCTTTCGGATAAAATTTCCTACATAAGATATATTATCCATCATTCCAGCATGTTCCCAATAAAGAATCCGCCCGGTTTCCTTATTTAAAATTGTAAAATCCGGATATATTTCTATCTCTTTTCCTTTCTTTTTTAACTTTAATGGGCGTTCATACTTATATAGCAGAATGTCTTTTTTCTGATGCAGCATATTAGCTATAAGCACTTCTGACTTGGAACGCACCAGTTCCCCATGCTCCGTCTCATATCGTAAATTCTCCGGATATTCTATATTCTGCTCATATTTTTCCTCTTCCCATTCCTTCAAAACAACTTCTTCCGGTTTTAGATATGGTGTGATCAACTTCTTCCTCTGGTATTCCTGCTCCTCATAAATCTCTCTCATCCATCCTATATCATAATCAGCCTCCACCTGCTGAAGTATTTTTAAATTTCTCTCTGCTTTGGTCTTAAGCTTTTTGCAATAGCTCTTCTGTGCCAGAATACGAATAAAATTCATTTCTCTTAGTGGAAGATATTGTTGTATCATCTTCCCTTCTTCATCTTTCATCTGCCTGTAATAATACGTTTTTCCATTTTTATTATGAATTCTCAGCGTACCACTTGGTGCTTTCTCTTCAAAATGCTTTATATCATTGAGTATCTTCTGCAATTCATTTATTTCATTTTGTATCCAATTTTTCATAAGCATTATTCCTTTCTTTTATAAGATTTTCGATTTCCTCCAATTTGATAATGTGGTAGCTGCAATCGCATTTTCCTTTGTAAACTCGGTAGTTCCTGTCTTAAAGATACCGATAACTGCACCGCCCAGAGCTTTTCCATCCTCATCAGATTTCTTACCGCTTACAGAGCCGTAAATAATGTCATTTGTGATAGCTTCGCCCTCGTTGGCTGTAATGCGGACAGTTTCGGTATCCTGTCCTGCGTATTCAAAAATAACAGGGTATTTTGCATCGCTGACAATATATGCGGAGTTGGTCGAGATTTCCTGCACATAATAGCTGCCCATCGGCAGGTCGCTGATAGCTTTCCCGTGACCGCTTTCATCAAGGGAAATGACCTCAATCAGACCGTCCGCAGGAATGGTCTTTCCATCTGCGGCTGTGAGTTCCTCCGCCGCATACAAGCCAAAGGTCACATCAAAGATTTCTCCATTCTTGCCAATGCCGTAGGCTTCATCAATGGCAAGGCTCTTGATGAGGTCGATTTCAACATGCTGTCTTTCATTATAGAAAGAAGTAGCCGTTTCCGTTACATCAACATTCTGTCCTGCATACACAAGCTCAACAGAATGGACTTCCTCATTCAGCACCATCCATACGGAGCTGTAATTTCCTTAACCGCATATTTTCCGAGATACAGTTCTTTGGATTTTGCTGTACCGTCCTTTCCTGTCGTAACGGTATCCACAACCTCGCCCTTTTTGGCTCTGACCGTTCCGTCCAGAGTGACAATATCCTCGGCTGCGGTAATCTCATAGACTGCACCCTCAAGACCGCTGACAGAGAAAATCGGCTGATACAATCCCTTATCGCCTGCCACGGAGCTGAATACCTCGCCAGACTTTTCTACGGTAATTGTACCTTTCTGTGCCATATTGGAGCGTACTACCTCAATAACGGTAATGCCGCTTTCTTCCTCGGAATTTTCCTGCACCACATCAAAATAAACAGGCTCGGAATTTAAGACATACCCATACGGGGCTTGTACTTCCACAAGGGAATAGCCTTTGCCGTATTCCAATGTCTGCGGTGTGATAAGGTCGCCGTCTGCCGTAGTATAGAAGGTGTCAATGGTCGTCACTTCGGGATAAGTGAAAGTCATAGTCACAAGCTTTCCATTCGGGTCGTAAATCTGGAAGCCTGCACCTGCATACGGGATTGTATTGCCTGTTTCTGCATCTTTCTTTACGATTTTGATATAGCTCTCAAAGTTAGCGTTGTTGATAAGGTAGCGGTAGGTCTGACCGTCCTTGCTAATAAACACATCAAAGTCTTTCATCAGTTCACGCCCCTCCCAACCAGAGGTCTGGCGGACGGTATAAATGCCATACGGCATATCCTTTGTCTGGGCAAAACCGTTCTCGTCACATGTCAGCACATCACGCTCGGTTTCCTTTGCATTTTCATAGCTGCCTGCGGATTTGAGGAACACTTCAAATACCGCACCTTCTTCGGGTGTTTCAATCTGGGTTTCCCCGTTATCCGTATGCTTGATGAGTGCGATATTGCCTTTGATGACCTGTTCATTCACATCGTTTGCGGTACTGTTCAGCTCTACCGTGTATAGCTCTGGTTCTGCACCTACCTTGTGGATTGCGGTATCCAGAAGATACCCCTCGGACGGGCTGATTTCACGGACAGTCCAATCATTGTCACAGATATAATACTTGGTCGTAAACTGACCGTTTTCATCAGTCGTGTAGGTGTCAATCAGTTCCTCACCCTTATAGATGGCGTAAACCGCACCTGCAAGGGAAGCGTCGCCCTGCGGAGAACCTGTTTCTGCATCGGTCTTTGTCACAGTCACTTGGAATTTCTTCAATACATTGTCGAAGCTGCGTTTTGTGACCTTGTTCCATTCAATCGGAGCTGTCTGGGAAGCAGGAACGACATAGCGGACTGCGGTATCCACTTCCTCAACCACATACGGGGTATCGCCGCTGATAAGGACATTTTCAAACTTAGCCAGACCGTTTTTATCAGTCACGGCATACTCGTCAACAGGCAAGCCGCTTAAAGATGTGCCGTAAAGGTGGAATTTCATTCCCTCCACCAGATTGTCCTCGGAAGTCTTGACGATTTCCAGACTGCCACGCTTCAAAGTATTGCTGAAGGTCACAGTAGAGGTTTTTCCTCCAATAAGGGTCACGGTCTGGGTTTTCTGCGGCTCATAACGGTCAATGGACTGTTCTGTGACGGTATAAGTGCCAGGGAATAATCCCTCCACGGAGACAGAGCCGTCCTTTCCTGTCTTAACTGTCTTATTGAAGTTATCACCTTTGATTGTAAAAGAGATGCCCTCCACAACTCCGTCCTCCGAAGTCTTTTTGAGGGCAATCGTGCCTGTCGGCGTTTCGATATTGATATATGCAGACACGGTATCAGCATTCTCCACACCTGTTACCAAATCCTGCAAGTTCGGGTCGCCATAGGCAATGAGCTTTGCACTGTTGCTGACAGTCGGCACATTGTTCCTCTTTGCCGTAATGCGGACAGAACCGCTGATAGCTACGGTGGAGCTGATTGTCAGCTTATTTCCAGACTTCGATACACTCACATTGCTGTCAGAGCTTGAAAAGCTGTAATCGGAAAGGACGCCGTTGCTGTCCGTCAATGTGATGCTGTACTTTCCGTCCTTGTAGGCAAGCTCCTTTGTGATGTCATTCTTACCGCCCGACATAAAGCTCGGAATGGTGTTATGCTCACGCAGCATTGCAACAATCTGGTCATACACTGCCCTTGCTCCGCTGTTGGCATAATTTGAACCGAAGTGCAGGCTGTAAACGGTAGTGCTTGTCTGGTTATATGAGCCTGTGGCTTCACGGCAGCCTGTGACAAACTCCCAAACGAGTGTCTGCGTGGCAAGCCATTTTTCATCATCACTTCCCGACAGATTATTTCGGTTGCCCTGATACCCATAGAGCAGGGCAAGCCCAACCGCCTTTTTCTGATTGGCTGAAAGGGCGTTCCAAGTATCGGAGGAAGCCTTTTTCAAGGTATTTCCTGTTTTCAGCGGTACTCCCGGCTGAATACAAAACGCATTCTCACCGTCTACAAACATACGGTACTTATAATTTCCCGTTCCGCCTGCGGTATAGCCGCCGATATTCGCACTGGAATTGTACCTCATCGCATTATCGTTGCTGTCATAGGTGTGGGAAAAGGAAATCGTCCCGATGTCACCCGCAGCAAACGCCGTCGCAGGCATTATGGATAATGCCGTGACCGCAGCCATTACAAAAGCCGCAGCCTTTTTGAACAATTTAGGGATTTTCATAGTTACCTCCTGTAATTTGGATTGAATATTTTGCCTTACTGACCGAAAAAAGCTGCCCGTTATGGACAGCCTAAAGTATTTCTTTTCTCGGATAGTTACTGGCAGTAGTTAGGGGGTGAGGTGTGGAGAGGGGGAAGCCAAAATAATGGCTATCCACTCAAATGGGCAGACCTCGCCCTCGGTGTGTGGCTATCTCTCGTGAGCCTTGTTCCGCTGCAAGTGTCGGTTATAAAACTCCAACGCCTTGACAACAAAATTCGTTTCCTGCCCTCTGGGAACAGTCTTTGGAATGAGCTTGGTTATCCTCTCGTCACGGAAAGCAGGTTTTTCCTTCTGATTGGGCTTTTCTTCCTCCATAATGGACTGGATAACCTCGGAAGTGAGCTTGCCATCTTGGTTATACTTCTTCATTTTGATAGCCTGTGCCAATGACGGGGTAGCATCGTTGTACTCCATTGCTTCAAGCAGGGTGTATTGCTGTTCCTCGGTCAGATAAGAAACCTCAACCGCAGGACGAAAAGCAATCTGCCTTTCATCTACCATTTGCAGGATTTCGGGAACAAGCTCCGTTAGACGGATATAGCGGCGTATCTGGTCTTTGCTTTCTCCAACAAGTTCTCCTAATTTCTCATCAGAACGCCCTTTTGATAAATTAGTCGCCAATGGCGACGCATTTTCTTTTGGGGGTCTGCCTGCCTGTCGTTTCATAGCTTCCAACCGCATTTTATACGCAAACGCTTTCTCACTCGGCAAAATAACAGAGCGTTGGAGATTACTTTCCACCATAACAATAATGGCTTCATCACGGGTAAGCTCTTTGACCTCGCATTTCAGCGTTTCAAGTCCTGCAAGTTCACAAGCCTTTTTTCGCCTGTGACCACTGATAAGCTCATACCGTCCGTCCTCTTTTAAGCGAACTGTCGCAGGGGTCATTACACCGTTTCGCTTGATACTCTCAACAAGTTGTTCCATATCTTCGTCCATCAAAACCTTGAACGGGTGGTCTGGAAACTCGTCAATCTCCGATATGGGAATATCCCGTATCTTGCTTAGCTTTGCTTCCTCACGGCTTTCGTCCGTCTGAAAAAGGTCATCGTATGCGGTCAGCTCGATTTTGGTTTCTCTGCTTCTCGCCAATCTCTGCCACCTCCTTTCCTAACTGCTCATAGGCTGCGGCAACCTTGCCGCTTTTGTCGTAAGCAAAAATACTTTTGCCTTCTGCGGTAGCTTCCACCGCACGGATAGAATGAGGTATCTCGGTATCAAATACCTTGATTTTCTTACCGTATGCACTTTTGACCGTTGCCGTAATTTCCTTAGAAATGTTGGTACGGGGCATTACCATAGTCATTAAGATACCGTCTATCCGCAGCTTTGGGTTGATTTGCCGCTTGACCATTGATACGGAGCGAAGCAAAAGCTCCAGACCTTTAGCCGAGAGATAGTGGGGCTGTGTCGGGATAATCACGCTGTCAGCCGCCGCCAGAGCATTGATGGTTATCATGCCTAAGCTCGGCATACAATCAATAAGCACATAGTCGTAATTCTTTTTAACCTCATTGACATAGGTTTTCAGCACACGCTCACGGCTCATTGCATTGATTAGCCTTACTTCAAAGCCCGACATCTCAATGTTTGACGGAAGCAGGTCGACGCCCTCGCTATGGTGGATAATACCCTGTGAAACATCAAGCGTTTTATCGTCTATGATGTTCTGCATCACAGTAGAAAGCGTTATGGGAATATCGTCTGGTCTGTTATAACCCAGAGCCATCGTGAGATTTGCCTGTGCATCGGCATCAATCAGCAGGACTTTTTTACCCTGCTGCACCAGACTTACACCCAGATTGACCGCTGTGGTTGTTTTTCCGACACCGCCTTTCTGGTTAGTCAGAGCAATCACTTTGCAATTTGACATAGATGCGTCCTCCTTTCGCATAGATTTAGCCACTTTGTCAAGGTGGCTATGTAAACAGTACCAGAGAACGCAAAAAAGCCGCCTACTCTTAAAATCAATAAGAATAAGCGGCTTTGTAATTTGCCTTAGACATATTCAATTTTCATTCTCTTGGTCGGTGCATTTATGACCTTAAAAATAAGCTCGTCAACACAATCCGTATATCTGCCTTGCTGAATGAGCTGATTTTTTAACTCTACAAGGCTATGTATCAAAAGTTTTCTTTCGTGGCTATCCAAATACAGATGATTAAATTTCTCTCTCATAAGCACACCTCCACTTCTTTAGCTTCATTATATTGGAAAGTAGGGGAAAGGACAAATCTGCAAAAAGGGACAAAAAATAAGCGTACCACTATTTCTAATGATACGCTTATCGTATTTAACTGTTAATCAAGGTCTATGAATACCCTTACAGTGGTATCTCTCCACTGATTTTTCCTTACATACTGTCCGTTAGCCTTTCGATAGGCTGCTGCCTGCTCGAAACTAAGCGGCAATTCAAAGGAAAGAGAACTCCTACCTATTTGCAATAGCAGCCTGAGCTGCTGCTAATCTAGCGATTGGTACACGGAATGGTGAACATGATACATAGTCAAGACCAATCTTGTGGCAGAATTCAACAGATGAAGGATCTCCACCGTGCTCTCCACAGATACCAACGTGAAGGTTCGGATTAACTGGCTTACCAAGTTTCAGTGCCATATCCATAAGTTTACCAACACCAGTCTGGTCTAACTTAGCAAATGGATCGTTCTCGAAGATCTTCTTGTCATAGTAAGCATCTAAGAACTTACCAGCATCGTCACGGGAGAATCCAAATGTCATCTGAGTTAAGTCGTTAGTACCGAAGCAGAAGAAGTCAGCTTCTTTAGCGATTTCATCAGCTGTAAGAGCAGCTCTAGGAATCTCGATCATAGTACCAACTTCGTACTCTAATTTAACGCCTGCAGCTGCGATCTCAGCGTCTGCTGTCTCAACAACTACTTTCTTAACGTATTTAAGCTCTTCAACTTCACATACTAATGGAATCATGATTTCAGGTTTCACATTCCAATCTGCATGCTCTTTCTGAACTTCGATTGCTGCACGGATAACAGCTTTTGTCTGCATCTTAGCAATTTCAGGATATGTTACAGCAAGACGGCATCCTCTGTGACCCATCATTGGGTTGAACTCATGAAGTCCATCGATGATTGTCTTAATCTGCTCAACAGTTTTGCCCTGAGCATCTGCTAATTTCTTAATATCAGCTTCCTCTGTAGGAACGAACTCATGAAGAGGTGGATCCAGGAAACGAATAGTAACCGGGCATCCTTCCAGTGCTTCATAAAGAGCTTTGAAGTCTCCCTGCTGATATGGAAGAATCTTCTCAAGAGCTGCTTCTCTTTCTTCTACAGTGTCAGAACAGATCATCTCACGGAATGCTGCAATTCTGTCTTCTTCGAAGAACATATGCTCTGTACGGCAAAGTCCGATACCTTCTGCTCCAAGCTCACGAGCTTTCTTAGCATCTGCAGGAGTATCTGCATTAGTACGAACTTTAAGTTTTCTATATTTGTCAGCCCAAGCCATAACACGGCCGAACTCACCAGCGATGGTAGCGTCAACTGTCTTGATTTCGCCATCGTAGATGTTACCTGTTGTACCATCGATAGAGATGAAATCTCCCTCATGGAATTCTTTTCCAGCAAGAGTGAATTTCTTATTCTCTTCGTCCATAGCGATATCGCCACATCCGGATACACAGCATGTACCCATACCACGGGCAACTACAGCTGCGTGAGATGTCATACCACCACGAACAGTTAAAATACCCTGGGAAGCTTTCATACCTGTGATGTCTTCCGGAGATGTCTCAAGACGAACAAGTACAACTTTCTCTCCGCGAGCGTTCCAAGCTTCTGCATCTTCTGCTGTAAATACGATCTTACCACAAGCTGCTCCAGGAGAAGCTCCTAAACCTTTTCCGATTGGTGTAGCTGCTTTTAATGCTGCTGCATCAAACTGTGGATGAAGAAGTGTATCTAAGTTACGAGGATCGATCATAGCTACTGCTTCTTCTTCTGTCTTATGTCCTTCATCAACAAGGTCACATGCAATCTTAAGAGCTGCTGGAGCAGTTCTCTTACCATTACGGCACTGAAGCATGTATAACTTCTTGTTCTCTACTGTAAACTCCATATCCTGCATGTCATGGTAGTGATTCTCAAGAGTCTCACAAACCTTGATGAACTCAGCATATGCTTCTGGGAATTCCTGCTCCATCTGAGCGATTGGCATAGGTGTACGAACACCAGCAACTACGTCCTCACCCTGAGCATTGATTAAGAACTCACCCATTAATTTCTTCTCGCCTGTAGCAGGATCACGGGTGAATGCAACACCTGTACCAGACTCATCATTTAAGTTACCGAATACCATAGGCATTACGTTAACAGCTGTTCCCCATGAATATGGGATATCGTTATCACGACGATATACGTTTGCACGTGGGTTATCCCATGAACGGAATACAGCTTCGATAGCTAATTTTAACTGTTCTACAGGATCAGATGGGAAATCGGTTCCTAACTGGTTCTTGTACTCAGCTTTGAACTGCTCTGCTAATTCTTTTAAGTCAGCGGCTGTAAGTTCAACGTCGAACTTAACTCCTCTGTCTGCTTTCATCTTATCGATGAGCTGCTCGAAATATTTCTTACCAACTTCCATAACAACGTCAGAGAACATCTGGATAAAACGTCTGTAAGAGTCATATACGAAACGCTCGAATTTAGGATCTGGGTTTCCAGCGATCATTGCTGCAACTACTTCGTCATTCAGTCCAAGGTTTAAGATGGTGTCCATCATACCTGGCATAGATGCTCTGGCACCGGAACGAACAGAAACAAGTAATGGATTCTTGAGGTCTCCGAATTTCTTTCCGTTAATCTCTTCCATTTTCTTAACGCCTTCCATAGCCTGTGCCATGATTTCGTCGTTAATCTTGCGGCCATCCTCATAATACTGAGTACAAGCCTCTGTTGTGATTGTGAATCCCTGTGGTACTGGAAGACCGATATCAGTCATCTCGGCAAGGTTAGCACCTTTTCCACCAAGGAGATTACGCATGGACATGTTTCCTTCACTGAACATGTAAACCCATTTGTTTGCCATTTTGAATTCCTCCTAATAAATTTACTTTGGTTTATTGATATGCGAACATCGTCTGTTATCAACAACAATTGATATCCACAATGTCACCCATTATGCGTGCCACTTGTCCACAAGCGCACATATTCATTTTATCATAATTTTATAGTTTCGCAACCATTTTTTCGAAATCAGACCATTCAGTCATGTAAAAAATAAAGTGTTTGATTTAGAAAGTGAATTTTTCTGCAAAATATGTATCCAAATCTTCGATTTTGATACGCTCCTGCTCCATGGTATCACGGTCACGTACCGTAACTGCTCCGTCTGTTTCAGATTCAAAATCGTAAGTTACACAGAATGGAGTTCCGATTTCATCCTGACGACGATAGCGCTTACCGATATTTCCTCTGTCATCAAATTCACAGTTGTATTTTTTGGAAAGCTGTGTAAATACTTTTTCTGCGCCCTCATTTAATTTCTTGGAAAGTGGAAGCACACCAATCTTAACCGGTGCAAGTGCCGGATGGAAATGAAGAACGGTTCTCATATCCGGTTTCTCTTCTGTTCCGATGTTCTCTTCGTCATATGCTGCACAAAGGAATGCAAGTACCACACGGTCTGCTCCAAGAGATGGCTCAATAACGTATGGAATGTATTTTTCATTCTTGGTATCATCAAAGTAAGACATATCCTGACCGGATGTATTCTGATGCTGTGTCAGGTCATAGTCGGTACGGTCTGCAATTCCCCACAGTTCGCCCCATCCGAACGGGAATAAGAATTCAAAGTCGGTAGTTGCTTTACTGTAAAATGCAAGCTCTGCAGGATCATGGTCACGAAGACGTAATTCTTCATCTTTCATGCCAAGCTTAACAGCCAGTTATGGCAGAAGGTTCTCCAGTACTGGAACCACTCAAGGTCGGTACCCGGCTCACAGAAGAACTCCAGCTCCATCTGTTCAAACTCTCTGGTACGGAAAGTAAAGTTACCAGGAGTAATCTCGTTACGGAAAGATTTTCCAATCTGTGCGATGCCGAAAGGCACTTTCTTACGGGATGTTCTCTGCACGTTTTTGAAGTTAACAAAAATACCCTGTGCTGTTTCCGGTCTTAAGTATACCGTATTCTTTGCATCTTCAGTTACACCCTGGAAGGTCTTGAACATCAGGTTGAACTGACGGATATCTGTAAAGTTATGTTTTCCACAGGATGGACATGGAACACTGTTATCTTTGATGAAGTTCATCATTTCTTCCTGACTCCAGCCATCTACAGAAGTCTCTAATGTAATGCCATGCTCTTCTGCATAATCTTCAATAATCTTATCTGCACGGAAACGTTCATGACACTCTTTACAGTCCATCAGAGGGTCTGAAAATCCGCCTAAATGTCCGGAAGCTACCCATGTCTGCGGGTTCATAAGAATGGCACAGTCTACACCAACGTTGTATGGATTTTCCTGTACGAATTTCTGCCACCAGGCACGTTTCACATTATTCTTTAATTCTACACCAAGGTTACCGTAATCCCATGTATTTGCCAGTCCACCGTAAATCTCGGAACCCGGATATACAAAACCTCTTGCCTTTGCTAAAGCTACAATTTTTTCCATTGATTTTTCCATAAAATTCTTCCTCGCATTCTATTTATAAATAATATATCTTGCTTCTGCTGTCTCACCAGCAGGAATTTCATCCACGGTTGCAGTGTTCTTATCCTTGACGGTTACTCCGGAAGAAACATACTGCAGTGTTCCATCTACCGTAACGTCTACACCTTTGCTTAATACGATAACATGATAGTCATCATTTTTCATGACATCTTTGCTGTCCGCTGCATCTCCGGCAGCTCCATCTGTTACCGCTACGAAATCTGTATTAAAATCATATCCGGCAGCAATTGCCTGTACCACCGTTCCGGTAAATACGGTATCTCCCACAAATGCAGAATATGCTGTGCTGTCACTGTAATGCATACCAAGCTTTGCGACTCCGTCTTTTACGGAAAGATTTTTTAATTTTACTGTCCCGGCGCCATCATTGTCTTCATATTCTTTGATGGAATCCTTTACATACTGTTCCAGCTCATTCTCATCATAATTATCTTTGTCAAAGTCGCCTACTGCAACTTCTGTGATTCCACCCTTTTTCTCCGGAAAGAGTGTTGTGGTATCTGCATCTTTTGTAGCACCGCAGCCGCCAAATATTCCACAGGCTAACAGCATTACAAGGAGTGCACTTATCTTCTTCTTCATACGAACCTCCAAATCCCTGTATCTCATAATCTCAACAATTATACTATTTTCGGTTTGGTATTTCAAGCGTTACCTCAGGCAAAATGCCCGGCTTCTCCCATAAATCAGAAAAGCCCTTCTAAAAATTGCTCTGATTTAAATGTATGGGGTGCATATTTTTCCCGAAATTCCTTCACCGTCCGAATCAGTTCAAACAACACTTTTTCTGATACTGCAAAATGAAAAAGCTTTGCTGATTCCGTGGTAATAATATACTGCATCGTATAAATGGTAGATGCATCTAACCGTCTGCCATGCTCGGTTTCGCTGCAGGAATCACAAAGAAGCCCGGCGCGCTGCACACTGAAAAACTGCATCGGTTCCTTTTTTCCACATTTCTGGCAGGAAAAAAGATTCGGATATACTCCATTTAGCACCATCATTTTCAATTCATAAATCACACGGACCAGCCGGTTATCAAAATTCTTCTTTCCAAGTGCTTTTAAGGACTGGTAAAGCAGCTTTAGCATTTCCCGGTCATCACTGTTTTCCTGGGCATAATATTCTGCCATCTCAAGAAAATAAAATCCATAGTATGTATCATTCAAGTCTGTGGTGAGTTCGGTAAAATAATTTTTAATTTCTGCCCGCACCACATTGTAGGAGGTACGGCCCTCATAGACTTCAAACTGTCCGAAAGAAAAGGGATTGCAGGCTGCCAGCAGTGTACTGTTCGGTCTTCTTGCACCTCTGGCAAACGCCGTAATCTTTCCCCTCTCCAGGGTCAGTATCGTAATTCGTTTGTCATATTCACTGATTGGCATTGCGGTAAGCACCATACCCGTAACCATCACGTTTGTGCCCACGGTCCTGTTCACCTCTTACTTTCTCTTTCAGGCTGCCCAATCCATCCTGTTCTTCTTTTTCCTGTTCCTTAAACTTAAGATAATCATCTACACTTCCGGTCAAAGTAAAATGATTCCAGCTTGCTCTTACCATATGCTTCCTTCCTGCCCTTTCTTCATACTTGTATGAAATTAGGTTTTCCAGAAGCACTTAAGATAATACTGTCAATATTTAGAATTCCTCTTCCCGGTATCCGAAGTTCTTAATCATATAATCGCTGTCACGCCAGTCTTTTTTCACTTTTACCCAAAGTTTCAAATTAACCTTGGTATCTAAGAGGTGTTCAATTTCATATCTGGCATTGGTACCAATCTTCTTTAACATGGCTCCCTGCTTGCCGATAATAATTCCCTTGTGGGAATCCCGCTCACAGATAATCGTGGCATCAATATCAAACATTTTCTTACCTTTGCGTTTCTTCATCTGGTCAATAGAAACGGCAATTCCATGAGGAATTTCTTCATTTAAAGCATGTAAGGCTTTTTCACGAATCAGCTCTGCTACAATCTGACGCTCCGGCTGGTCGGTAATGGTATCCTCATCATAGAACATCGGACCATATGGCAGATATTTAAAAATCAAATCAATGATAACATCCGTATTTTCTCCACGCAGTGCAGATGCCGGTACGATTTCCGCAAAGTCATAGACTTTACGATAAGTATCAATGTACTCAAGCATCTTATCCTTGTTATCCAAGGTATCTAATTTATTGATAACCAGAATAACCGGTGTCTTTACGGTCTTTAATTTCTCGATAATATGCTGCTCTCCTGCGCCGATAAAATCACTCGGTTCCACCAGCCATAAAATGACATCCACTTCATTCAATGTGTGTTCTGCCACATTTACCATAAATTCGCCCAGCTTATTCTTTGCCTTATGGATACCAGGTGTATCCACAAAAATAATCTGTCCTCTGTTTTCATCCGTATAAATAGTCTGGATACGGTTTCTGGTAGTCTGCGGTTTATTGGATGTAATTGCAATCTTCTGTCCAATCAGATGATTCATCAAGGTGGACTTTCCTACATTCGGCCGTCCAATCAGTGTTACAAAGCCTGATTTAAAATTTTCCGTCATACTTACTCCTTCTTATGTATGCTGCGGGACTATTACCCACAGCTTTTAATAAAGATTCTTTACTTCTAAGAACATATCTTTTTCTGCTTCTACATTTTCCTCTGCACCGATGACACACAAGGCATCCTGTGCGAGTACTGCTTCAATAAGCACTGCGAGATTTTTGATATTTTCCGGCTGTGCATCTAAAACTTCATTTCTCTCACGCTGTAATTCCTCATAAGAAATATTGGTAAGATAAGCACTTACGGAACGCATGCCCTTGGCAGCCGGATTCAACGGGGTATCCATATCACTTACCGTTCCGATGATATATTTTGTCATATCACGTTCATCTGCATCAAAAGCTCTTAAATATGCCGGGATACCTTCGTAAATCTCATTGGTGCTCTTAAGGTTCGGGTCACGGTAAGAAGTGAAATATGCATCTCCATTCCGCATAAATCCGCTCATGCAGCCATATGCACCACCCTTTACCCGGACATTAATCCAAAGGTAATCATAGCTTAAAATTACTTTTAAGATACGAAGTGCTCCGGTATAGGAATATCCTTTCGATAAATAATTTCCGGCTCTGGATACATACTGTACTTTGGAAGCATCTAAGAAACCTTCATTCTTTTTCTCACAATGGAAGGTAACTGCTTCTCCCTCTTTTGCTCCATCCGGTAAAACAGTTAAGAACTGCGGGAATTTTTCTTCTAACAGCTGATATCCTTCTGCGTCTGCCGTCAGGGAAATCAACAGTCTGTTCTTTACAAAGATTTTCTCTGTAAGGCTTCTTAATTTATCCATTAAGAACTGCTTCTTCTCGTCAAAGTGTTCTTCTAATTCTGCAATCGTCCGGTACAGTGCAATTCCGCCAACCAGGTCATTGAATCGGGCTACTGGTGAGAAATAAGACATTGCCCGCATGGCAGATACGGAATGTCCGGCAGAGCTTAAGGACATCTGCAGTCTCGATTTGATACGCGCTAAAATCTCATAGAGACGTTTTTCATCTGTAATCTGTGTGCCCATCAGAATCTCAGAAAGAAGTCTAAGCCCCTCTTCTAAATTCTGATAAAGAATCTTGGAACGTACTTCGTATTTTGCATGGAAACTGTCTTTTTTCTTGGTATCCGCATAAATATTAATCTGGGATGAGATACCGCCGGTCTTAAGATCAATCTCATTTGCTAAGTCTGCATAGTTATAATGCTCCGTATCCATATAACCAAGTACAGCTTTTAACACCCCAAGGTATGGCAGTTCTTCTTCTGTAATATCACCGATATCAAACATCAGATTCAGATAATGAATACCATTGGAATAAATGTTGGTATGAATGGTTTCGATGCCATTGCAGCTTACCTTTTCATATACCAGCGGCTGTGCTTCACGCTTCATGTCCTGCCGTTTTAACATCGGAATCTTCAGCAGGTCTTCCTTTGGTGACGGCTCTTCCTGATACTGTTTTAAATGCTTTGTATCCTCTACTAACTTATCAATCTCTTCTTCTGATAAGTCCCTCTTATAAGCTGCCAGTTTCTCTTCTAATTCTTTTTCCAGACTGGCATTTAAGCCTTTTTCCGGTTCAATGGATACATAGGATTTATGGCTGTTATCCAAAAGATATTTCTGAATCAGTTCTTCAAAATATCCTGTTTCAATCTTTTCCTTTAATGCTGCAAATACGTCTAATATTTTAAGATATAAGAATGGTTCGTCATCATCATAAAGCCAGCTGTCCATACAGGATAATCCATAAATTAATCCCTTCGGGAAATTACCGTAATCTGCTTCACGGAATTTGAATTCCTCACTGTTGATTCCTGCTAACAGGGATTTTCTATTGAGACCGTCTTTGACGATTTTCTTTAAAGTATCTTCGATAATTCCTACAAACTTCTCTTCGTCTTCTTTATTGGCATTCTTTGCCACCACAGAAAAAATTGGCTGTAAGGTGCTGTTATCAAATCCGCCCATGATATCTTTTCCGATTCCTGCATCAATAAGTGCCTGCTTCAACGGTGCTCCCGGTGCACTTAATAGTGCATAATCCAACACATCAAATGCCAGAGTCAGTTCACTCTCAAGATTCGTTCCGATCGCCACATTATAGGAAAGATATGCATTATCCTCTAAACTTTCGGAAGATGCAATGGAATATGGCTTGCTGATGGTTACCGGCTTTTCAAAAGGAGCCTGCAGCTGAATTGCGGAATCTACTTCGATTTTATCATAATGGCTTAAATATTCTTTATCGAGAAATTCCAGTTTTTCGTCCATATCCATATTTCCATAAAGGTAAATATAAGAATTACATGGATGATAGAATTTCCGGTGGAAATCAAGGTACTGCTCATAAGTAAGCTCCGGAATTACTTCCGGGTCACCGCCGGACTCATTGCTGTATGTGGTATCTGGGAACAGGGAATTTAATACTACACGGTCTAAGACACCTTCCGGAGAAGAAAATGCGCCCTTCATCTCATTGTATACCACTCCGTTGATGGTAACCGGTGCATCTTTATCCTCTAATTCATAGTGCCAGCCTTCCTGCCTGAAGATTTCTTCTTTCTTATAGATATTCGGATGAAACACAGCGTCTAAGTATACATCCATCAGATTAGTAAAATCTTTATCATTGCAGCTTGCCACCGGATAAACGGTCTTGTCCGGGTAAGTCATGGCATTTAAGAATGTATTTAGAGAGCCCTTCACCAGTTCCACAAACGGGTCTTTCACCGGGAACTTGTCTGAACCGCACAATACCGTATGCTCAATGATATGTGGTACGCCGGTGCTGTCCTCTACCGGAGTACGGAATCCAATATAAAAGACCTTATTTTCATCATCATTGGAAATAAGGCTGATTTTAGCTCCACTCTTTTTATGTCGAAGCAGATATCCCTTTGCATGGATGTCTGTCAGATTTTCTTCTTTGATTAATTCATATGCTGTTAACGCTGCTAAATTCAAATGTTTTATCCTCCATGTTCTCATAATCTGACTCACAGTCTTTATCAGTATAACACATTTTTTTTACATTTACACCTGATAAACCTAAAAACAGGAAGACGGATATCCATCTTCCTGCTCTGCGCTTATTTCATATTCAACTCTATACGAATTAACCTAAGCGAACTACGTTAGCTGCCTGAGGTCCTTTTTCTCCTTCTACTACCTCAAATTCAACTGCTTCTCCATCTTTAAGCTCTTTGAATCCATCCATATTTAATGCGGAGAAATGAACGAATACATCATTTCCTTCTGCATCTGAGATAAATCCATAACCCTTCTTTGCGTTAAACCATTTTACAGTTCCCTGCATTTCTTTTTCCTCCTAATACACAATAAATCTAAAAAGTTGCACAAAATTGTGCACGACTACATGGCTAACAGTAGCATATTTTCCAATATTTGTCAAACTTTTTCACTTTTTGCCCGATTTTATACCGGATTCTTTACGTTGACATCAAGCTGCGGGAACGGAATTTCGATTCCATTTTCATCCAGGGCATTTTTCATCTCCTCAGTCAGTGCCCAGCGGATATCCCAGTATAAATCAGTCGGCACCCACACTCTTGCACCAATGGTAACACTGCTGTCTCCCAATTCCGATACAAAGACCTGCACCGCCTCGTCCTTAAGCCGGCGTTCTTCGGAAAGAAGCAACTGCTCTATCACAGCCTTCGTCTTCTTTAAATCCGCCGAATAGGACACCCCTACTTCCAGGTCAATCCTGCGTTTCTCACTGTAGGTTACATTGGTAAGGCTGCTGTTGGCTAAGATTCCATTTGGAATTACGATAATCTTATTGTCAACACTCTTTAACTTGGTGTAGAAAATCGAAATCTCTGTTACCGTTCCTTCGTTGCCATGGCTGTCTTCTACAATATAATCCCCCACTTTAAACGGTTTTAACATCAGTATTAATACGCCGCCGGCAAAGTTGGATAAGCTTCCCTGCAGTGCCAGGCCTACCGTCAGTCCTGCAGAACCTGCTATTGCCATTACAGATGTGGTTGCAATTCCAAAAAGCGAAAGAATGATTACAATCAAGAAGAAATATCCAATGCACTTGACCAGTGCATCCATAAACTGTTTTACACCCTTGTCAGCATCCTTTTTATCCAGCCATTTCCGGACGAGTTTCCGGAAAAGTTTGATTAACTTTACGCCAATGGCATATACCACGCAGGCAATCACCACCTGAAAGAGAAACGCCAGTAAATCCGGCACCAGCCCCTCCAGGTAAGTACGTATCACGCCCGGTTTCTTCATCTGTTCAATAGCATCGCTGACTTCTTCCGCTGTAATGCCCTCTGTGCTGGCCTCTAATGCGGTCAGATAAAATCCCATTTTAATATCCTCCAGTTATTTATGAAAGTTATTATGAAAGTGCATGAATAAATAATCCACTGCGAAGTTTTGGCTCAAACCAGGTGGATTTCGGCGGCATCAGTCTTCCAGCATCTGCTACTGCAAACAACTCTCCGATGCTGGTCGGATACATGGCAAATGCCACTTTACAGTCACTATGTACTCTGCGCTCCAATTCCTCCAGTCCACGAATTCCACCTACGAAATCAATCCGCTTATCGGTCTTCGGGTCTTCAATGCCAAGTACCGGATGCAGTAACACATTCTGTAAAATTGATACGTCCAGCCCATCTACCGGGTCACTGCTTAAATCCGCTTCTTTCATCCGGCAGGCATACCAGTTATCCCCAAGGTACATGCTGAAACTTCCTTTTTCAGCCGGATGAACCGCTTTCTTCTGTGGTGCTCCCACTTCAAACAGGTCGTTCATCTTTCCAAGGAATTCCTCTTCTGTCATTCCATTTAAGTCTTTTACCACACGGTTATAATCCATAATCATAAGCTGGTCATCCGGGAATAATACGGATAAAAAATAGTTAAATTCCTCAGTTCCGTCATAATCCGGATGCTCTGCTCTCCGCATCAGTCCTACCTTTACTGCGGATGCTGCACGGTGATGACCGTCTGCGATATAAATTTCTTTTATCTTTGCAAATGCTTCCTCGATAGCCGCAATATCTTCTGCCTCTGCAATTCTGTATACACGATGTCCGATTCCATCCTCTGCCACAAAATCATAAAGAGGTGCTGTCTTCTTTACCTTCTCTACCACTGCATTGATGACATCATTGGAACGGTATGCTAAGAAAATCGGTCCGGTCTGTGCATCACAGATATTTACATGGTTGATTCTGTCCTGCTCTTTATCTGCTCTGGTATTCTCATGTTTTTTAATGACCTGATTCTGATAATCATCAATCGAAGCACAGGCTGTAATACCGGTCTGCACCCTTCCGTCCATGGTCAGTTCGTAAATATAATAGCACGGTTTCTCTTCTTTTACGAAATCACCTTCTGCTACCATATCCCAGAGCATGTCATGGGCTTTCTTATATACCTCCGGTGCATAAGTGTCTACGGAATCATCAAACTGTGTCTCGGCACGGTCAATGCGAAGAAAGCTTTTGTCATGTCCTTCTACCGCTTTCTTTGCTTCCTCTCTGTTATATACATCATACGGAAGTGCTGCAATCTCTGCCGCCTCATCCTCTCTTGGTCTGATACATAAAAATGGTCTGATATCTGCCATTGTTTTCTCCTTCCTGCGTAATTGCGAAAAACACGCTTTGTGAGTTTCCTGCGTAAGAGAAATGGACTGTCGCGGCGTAACCGGGCAGTCCATATATTATCTTTTTCTCACCTGCATTTATTATTTTACAATACGAACCTTTAATACACCATCTAAGGTCTGAAGTTTCTCTTCTACTTCTTTGGTAACAGGTGCATCTACATCAAGCAATGTACATGCATAATCGCCACGGCTCTTATTGGTCATATCAGAAATGTTGATATTTGCATCTCCTAAAATAGAAGTATAGCTGCTAATCATTCCCTTTACGTTACGGTGTAACAGTAACAGTCTTCCTGCACTCTTGCACTCGCCCATATTGCAGTCCGGATAGTTTACAGAATGTGTAATATTTCCATTCTCTAAGAAATCACGAATCTCTTTTACTGCCATTACTGCACAGTTATCTTCGGATTCTTCGGTAGAAGCTCCAATATGAGGAGTTACGATACAGCCTTTCTTTCCAACTGTGGTTGGATTTGGGAAGTCGCTGACATATTTTGCAATCTTTCCTTCCTCTAATGCTGCTACCATTGCCTCTTCATCAACCAGTAAGTCTCTTGCAAAGTTCAATACTACAGTGGTAGGTTTCATCATTGCAATTGCTTCTGCATTAATCATTTTCTTGGTAGAATCTAAAAGCGGAACATGAATTGTGATATAATCACAGTTCTTGTAAATTTCTTCTACAGCATTTACATGATTTACATTGCGGGATAAACTCCATGCAGCATTTACAGAAATGTATGGGTCATATCCGTATACTTCCATTCCAAGATGTGTTGCAGCATTTGCTACTTTAACACCGATGGCACCAAGTCCGATAACGCCAAGCTTCTTTCCTGCAATTTCGCTTCCGGCAAAGTTCTTCTTCTGTTTCTCAGCAAGTTTTGCAACATCTGCATTGCCTTCCTCGCCTTTTACCCATTCGATTCCACCGACTACGTCACGGGCTGCCAATAACATTCCTGCAAATACCAGTTCCTTTACACCATTTGCGTTTGCACCCGGTGTATTGAATACTACGATACCTGCTTCTGCACATTTATCCAATGGGATATTATTTACACCTGCACCGGCTCTTGCAACAACTTCCAAAGTCTTTGGAAGTTCCATATCATGCATTGCTGCACTTCTTACCAGGACTGCCTGTGCATCTTTGATATCTTCTACTTTGTTATATTCATCTGACAAAAGGTCTAAGCCTACACCAGCGATTGGATTTAAACATGTATAGTTAAACATTATGCGTTCTCCTCCTCAAACTTCTTCATAAATGCTACCAGCTTCTCAACACCCTCTTTTGGCATTGCATTGTAAATGCTGGCACGCATACCGCCAACGGTTCTGTGTCCCTTTAAGTTTACAAAACCGGCTTTGGTTGCTTCTTTGACGAATTTTGCATCTAAGTCAGCATCACCGGTAACGAATGGTACGTTCATAAGAGAACGGTCTTTTGGAACTACAGTTCCCTTGAATAACTTGCTCTGGTCTAAGAAATCATAAAGAATCTTAGCTTTCTCTTCGTTACGCTGTTTCATAACTTCAAGTCCGCCCATCTTCTTTAACCATTTGAATACTTTACCACAGATATAAATGCCGTAGCATGGTGGTGTATTGTAAAGAGAATCTGCATCTGCCTGAGTCTTGTATTTTAACATGGTAGGTGTTCCCGGAAGAACATCATCTGTAATTAAGTCTTCACGAATGATTACGATTACAACACCTGCAGGTCCAACGTTCTTCTGAACGCCGCCGTAGATTACTCCGTATTTGGTTACATCAACCGGTTCTGATAAGAAGCAGGAAGATACGTCTGCAACAAGTGTATGTCCTTTGGTATTTGGAAGTTCTTTGAACTTGGTTCCATAAATTGTATTGTTTTCACAGATATATACATAATCTGCATCTTCCGGAATATCCAGATCTGAACAATCCGGAATATAAGAGAAGGTCTTATCTGCTGAAGATGCTACTTCTACTGCATCCCCATACATTTTTGCTTCCTGGTAAGCTTTCTTAGCCCACTGTCCAGTTACAATGTATGCAGCTTTCTTATTTTTCATCAGGTTCATTGGAATTGCAGCAAACTGCTGGGAAGCTCCACCCTGTAAGAATAATACCTTGTAATTATCCGGGATATTCATTAAGTCTCTTAAATCAGCTTCTGCCTCTTTGATGATGTTGTCATATACTTTGGAACGATGACTCATCTCCATTACGGACATTCCACATCCTCTGTAGTCTAACATCTCATCTGCTGCTTCCTGTAAAACTTCTTCCGGTAATACTGCCGGACCTGCAGAAAAATTATATACTCTGCTCATTTTCTAATTCCTCCTCACTTCTTACACATATCTTTCTATATGTAATGGCTTATTATTTTAAATCTTCCTCGGTAAACACCTCAGATATAGCTGCCCCCGGTGCTACCATTGGCCACACCTTATCATCACTATCAATTATACAGTCTATAACAACTGGTGTACTACTTGCAAGTGCTTTTTTCAAAATATCGACAAATTCTGCCTGACTGGTTGCCCGATATCCCGTTGCTCCCATGGCTTCTGCCAGTTTTACAAAATCTACTCCATCGTCTAAAACAGTTGCAGAATAATGCTTCTCATAGAAAAGTGTCTGCCACTGTCTTACCATTCCAAGCACATGGTTATTAATGATAACTTCGATTAACGGAAGCTTCTGACGGACTGCTGTTGCAATCTCATTCATATTCATACGGAAACATCCGTCACCGGCAATATTGATAACCTGTTTATCCGGATTTGCTATCTGCGCACCGATTGCTGCCCCCAGTCCATAACCCATGGTTCCAAGTCCGCCGGATGTCAGAAGTGTTCTCGGCTGTTTGTATTTATAATACTGTGCTGCCCACATCTGATGCTGTCCGACCTCCGTTACCATGATAGCATCTCCGTTGGTCTGACGATAGATTTCTTCGATTACGAACGGACCGCTTAATCCTTCCGGATGATAGCTCAATGGATATTCTTTCTTGTATTCCATGATGTGCTCCATCCACTCTTTATGCTCCATCGGAGATAACATCGGATTGATTCTTGCAAGAATCTTCTTTAAATCACCAATCACGCTGTTTGTTACCATGATATTTTTATTAATCTCTGCCGCATCCACATCAAACTGTAAGATTTTTGCATGATGGGCAAATTTCTTAGCATTTCCAAGCACACGGTCTGAGAAACGGACACCTACTGCAATCAGAAGATCGCACTCGCTGACTCCAAGATTGGAAGTTTTGGTTCCATGCATTCCAAGCATTCCGGTATAACGTTCATCCGTTCCGTTAAATGCACCTTTTCCCATCAGGGTATCACAAACCGGTGCATCCACCTTATCCACAAATTCTCTCAATTCATCCGAACAGTCGGAAATTACGGCACCGCCGCCCACAAAGATATATGGTTTTTTCGCTTTCTGAATCAAAGCTGCTGCTTCTTCTAAGTCTTCCTCCCGGATGGTTTCTGTCACACGCAGTACCGGTTCAATACGCTGTGTTTTATACTCTGTCTTATTTGCAGTGACATCCTTTGGAATATCCACAAGAACAGGACCCGGTCTTCCTTTTTTTGCAATGCGGAATGCCCGGCGGATGGTATCTGCCAGATCATTGACATCTTTTACAATAAAGTTGTGCTTGGTAATTGGCATGGTAATTCCTGCAATATCAATTTCCTGGAAACTGTCTTTGCCAAGAAGCGGCACATTGACATTACAGGTAATTGCTACCATTGGAACAGAATCCATATATGCGGTTGCGATTCCGGTTACCAGATTAGTTGCACCCGGTCCGCTGGTGGCAAAGCACACACCAACTTTTCCGGTGCTTCTTGCATATCCGTCTGCCGCATGGGAAGCTCCCTGCTCATGGGAAGTTAAAATATGTTTTATTTCATTACTATGTTTATATAACTCATCATATACATTTAAAATTGCACCACCCGGATAACCAAATACCGTATCCACGCCCTGCTCTTTCAAACATTCTATTACGATTTCAGCACCTGTTAAGAGCATTGAAATTTCCTCTCTTTCCAACTTATCTTTCTGCTGTATATTTACAGATTACCGGTTCTTATTTTTCTTCCCCGGTACCTGGAATCTGTAAAATTGCACCGCGGTTTCCTGAAGTAACCATGGAAGCATAACGTGCCAGATATCCGGTTGTTACCTTCGGTTCTCTTGGCTGCCATTTTGCTTTACGGGCTGCCAGTTTTTCATCGGATACTGCAAGCTCTAACTTCATTTCCGGAATGTTAATCTTAATGATATCGCCTTCTTCTACCAATGCGATTGGTCCGCCTACGGCTGCTTCCGGTGAAACATGACCGATGGAAGCTCCACGGCTTGCGCCGGAGAAACGTCCGTCTGTAATCAATGCTACGGAAGAACCAAGTCCCATACCTGCGATTGCAGAAGTCGGATTTAACATCTCACGCATACCAGGGCCGCCTTTTGGTCCTTCGTAACGGATCACGACTACATCACCGGCAACAATTCTGCCACCCTTGATTGCTGCAATGGCATCTTCCTCACAGTCAAATACTCTTGCCGGTCCTTCATGAACCATCATCTCTTCTACGACTGCGGAACGTTTTACAACACCGCCGTCCGGAGCAAGATTTCCTTTTAATACGGCAAGACCACCGGTCTTACTATACGGATTATCCAGTGGACGGATAACTTCCGGATTCTTATTGACTGCATCTTTGATATTCTCGCCTACGGTCTTACCGGTTACGGTCATACAGTCTGTATGTAAAAGTCCTGCATCTGCTAATTCTTTCATGACAGCATAGACACCGCCGGCTTCATTTAAGTCTTCCATATAGGTCGGGCCTGCCGGTGCCAAATGGCAGAGGTTCGGAGTCTTCTCACTGATTGGATTTGCAAAGGAAATATCAAAATCAAATCCTACTTCATGTGCGATTGCAGGCAGGTGAAGCATACTGTTGGTAGAGCAGCCTAACGCCATATCTACGGTCAGTGCATTTAAAATAGCATCCTTTGTCATAATATCTCTTGGACGGATATCTTTCCGATACATATCCATAACTGCCATTCCGGCATGTTTTGCTAATTTGATACGCTCGGAATATACGGCAGGAATGGTTCCGTTTCCACGTAAGCCCATACCAAGTGCCTCGGTCAGACAGTTCATGGAGTTTGCGGTATACATACCGGAACAGGAACCACAGGTCGGACATACTTTCTCTTCGTATTCCCTTACTTCTTCCTCTGTCATTGTACCTGCTGCATAGGAGCCTACTGCCTCAAACATGGAAGATAAGCTTCTCTTACGTCCCTTTACATGACCTGCTAACATCGGACCACCGGAAACAAATACGGTAGGTACATTAATTCTTGCTGCTGCCATCAGAAGTCCCGGTACGTTCTTATCACAGTTTGGCACCATAACCAGTGCATCAAACTGATGGGCTAATGCCATACACTCTGTGGAATCTGCAATTAAGTCTCTTGTTACCAGGGAATATTTCATTCCGATATGTCCCATGGCAATTCCATCACAAACTGCGATAGCAGGGAATACAACCGGTACTCCACCTGCTTCTGCAACACCTAATTTTACAGCGTTTACAATTTTATCCAGATTCATATGGCCCGGTACAATTTCATTATAAGAACTTACGATACCAACCATTGGTTTCTTCATTTCTTCTTCGGTAAATCCCAAAGCGTTAAAAAGACTTCTGTGCGGAGCCTGCTGCATTCCGGCTTTTACATTATCACTCTTCATCTTCGTTCTTCCTCTCTTTTTTATTGTTCTGTCTGAAAATTTCTTATCTCTTACAGATTCTCTACGATTAAGTCACCCATTCTGGCTGTTCCTACCTGGGTTACGGTTGCTTTCTTTGCTTCTTCCTGTGGCATAATGTCAATGGTACGATAGCCTGCCTTTAATACCTTCTTTACGGCATTTTCAATGGCATCTGCTTCTTTATCGAGATCAAAGGAATATCTTAACATCATGGCTGCACTTAAAATGGTTGCAATTGGGTTTGCAATTCCTTTTCCTGCGATATCCGGTGCAGAACCGCCGCTTGGCTCATAAAGACCGAATTTCGTATCATTTAAGCTTGCAGAGGATAGCATTCCGATGGAACCGGTTACCATACTTGCTTCATCCGATAAAATATCTCCAAACATATTCTCAGTTAAAATTACATCGAACTGCTTCGGGTCTTTTACCAACTGCATGGCACAGTTATCTACCAGCATATGCTCATATGTTACTTCCGGATAATCCTTTGCTACTTCTTCTACAATCTTTCTCCAGAGTCTGGAGGAATCCAGTACGTTTGCCTTATCCACGCTGGTCACTTTCCTGCGGCGTTTCATGGCAATGTCAAATCCGCGTTTTGCAATTCTGCGGATTTCATTTTCGTTATATGTCAAAGTATCGGTTGCCGTCATCACACCGTCCACTTCTTCTGTCTTTCTCTCTCCGAAATAAAGTCCGCCGGTCAGCTCACGCATAATCATCATATCAAATCCGTCTCCGATGATGTCATCACGCAGTGGGCATGCTTCCTTTAATTCTTCATAAAGATATGCTGGTCTTAAGTTAGCAAAAAGGTTCAATGCCTTTCTTAATTTTAAAAGACCTGCCTCCGGGCGAAGGGATGGCTCTAATTTGTACCAAGGGGATGTTGCTGTATTTCCTCCGATGGAACCCATCAGAACTGCATCTGCCGCTTTTGCATGCGCAATGGCATCATCGGTCAGCGGTACACCGGTTGCATCGATAGAACAACCGCCCATCAGTATCTCGTCATATGTAAAGGTGTGTCCAAACTTTGCTCCGATGGCATCTAACACCTTTCTTGCTTCGCTTACAATCTCCGGTCCGATTCCGTCACCGGCAATTACTCCAACATTATAATTCATGGGTAAATCCTTCTTTCTTTTCCTATTGCATGCATCCCAATTTCATAACTACTGATTATGGTAATGCTCATTATCCTATATCATAGCTTATTTATCCGAAGAATTCAATAAATTTTACCATTATAGTTTCTCATAGTATTTATAATCTGTGGTTATATTCTATTCTTTTGGTATGATTTGTTGTTATTATACAAATCTTTTTCTTGTCAGAATGGGATTGGTACAGTAGACTTGAGGTAGGTATTTTATAGGAGATGAGAAAGGTTCTATGATTCATCAGATATGGATGCGAGGCAAAACGGTAAGGGGCAGCAGGCATTTCTACCGCAATACTAATACCGTACGGCAACCGGTGCAGATTCACATCCATGTTCTGATGAATCATAGCTTTTTCACTCTCACCTATATAACGAGCCAATTAACTTATCCATTCGTAAGGAGGACTAACAATGCCATTTATTAACATGAAAACTACTGCTACTTTAGATATTGCCAAAAAAGATACCCTGTCCAAAGCACTCTGCACCATTACCAGAGACTGCATTGGCAAAGGCGAGAACTGGGTTATGACCGGGTTCGAGGGTAATGCTTCTCTTTGTTTTTTAGGGAGCACCAAAGATATTGCTTATGTAGAAGTGAAATGCTACGGCTATCCGACTAAGCCACAGATGAATCTTATGACAAGAAAAGTCTGCTCTCTCTTAGAAACTGAACTTGGTATTCCGAAGAAGCGAATCTACGTTGCTTACTTCCCGACCGAGGACTGGGGATGGAATGACAGTAATTTCTAGGGGATTAGAAAAGGGATTTTACCACAAATCATATTTTTCCATGGTTTCCGCATTTCTGAATTCGTGCTTCTCATAGTAGCCAATCAGCTTTTCTTCAGCATCCCTTAACGCAACCATATACACATCTTTATTCTGCTTCTCATTATGGGAGGTATAGATGAGATTGTGGCTTTCATCTGCTGCGAACCAGTCGATTACCTGCTGGATGCGTTTTTGCGATTCTTCATTATGGCAGTTTAAAAGACTTCTTCCAATAAGGCTTTCACCGCCCCATTTCTCATAGCTTTTTACTGCAGTTGGATTCATATAAATGATTTCGTGCTTTAAATTGCATATCACAACGGAACAACGATCCTGGTCAATGATGCTTTTAAAATATGTTGCGTTAATGTCTGTCTGCATGGTTATGCTCCTTTTCTTTCTGTTCTTTCATTTTCCATATTGCCATAGGATGACTACAAATATTATCTAAAATTACTTTATCATCAAACAACAACTCTGGTCTATACTCTTTTCTTTCAAATGCCTCTAAATATTCTCTTTCTTCTGGTGTCAACATCATAAGTTCCTGTATATATGTTTTTGCCTTCTTCTTTCTCTCTTCCAGATTAAAATTATCTTTCTTCCTCAAAACCGGAAACAAATCTCTCCTGATTTTCGTAAAATTCAAGCCATCAATTGCAGATGTGTCAAAATTCCTGTTAATTACTTCTGCTGATACTGAAGCATAAAATATAATACATTTTCGTAGAAGAATTTCTTCCTCTTTTCCAAATAAACCATATGTTATCATATTATTGAAATCATATAAGTCCCTCGCTGCAGCCCTGCTCATTAATGCATTTGCCTTGGCAGCAAAAATTTCCATCGGATGTAACGTCCGAATCATCACATCTTCCCGAAACATATCCGTCACAATTTTCCTGTTTGTGGGTTCAAACAAATGCGACCGCAAGGAATAATTAATTTCCACCTTGATATTATCCCTATTTCCGCCTGCATTTTGATATAAAAACAAAAATGCATCTAAGCTATGGCTATATCTTGATGCTTCAGACCGGTGATACCCCAATTCTTCCATGTATTCACATAATTGCTCTGTAATCTGTTTTCTATGCATCTGCGTATCATCTTTGGATAAGTTCGGAGTAAAATCCAAATCAATATCTACCGACAAACGTGGCAGATTGAATATTGTCATATTAATTGCTGTACCACCTTTTAACGCCAAATGCTCCCTTAAATACGGATCACTGTTAATATATTTCAACACTTCTTTCAAACGTAGCACTTTTTCAAATGTATCTCTGACAAATCCTGCCTGTTTTGCCGCTTTTTCTAATTCAATTTTTTTATATGCTATCATGTAACACCCCATTTTTCATGCCATATATATCATTTGGAACAACCAGCTTCCAACTGTTGTCATATTTTCCACCCGTCATCTCCTTCGTCAGATATCGCTTACTTTTTCCGATTTTTCCCCTGCAAAATTCAAAAAAATCATCACTTAATCCAAGCTTATTTTTATACGCCCAAAGCAGATACCCTGTCTTTTGATACAGGAACTGATTATGATACGCTTGCAGATACTGTAACAAACGTTTTTCCTGTAAGTGTGTCACTGCTTCTATATCTGCTATTACCTCCTCAATGCCGGCTATTTTATCCATATCTTTAATACTGTCAACAACTGTCCTCTCCTTAGTTGTCACCCGTATACCACCACTGTACATAATCTCTTCAATACCGATATCACACTTTGAAGCAACATAACAATAATTATAACCATCAAATTCAAACTCTTTAAATGGTGTTTTAGACGAAACATATATATCATAATATATCTGATCACCCATACCATAATATTCCATTGCTGTATGATGCGATATATACGATGATTCCGTAATAGCACATCCTATCTGGTACTTGTTTGCAACAGGACTATCTGTTTCTCCACTTATGCAAGTGTACATATTCTTTTTTATCCGAACAATGCGCCCCTTATTCAACAACCGTCGAACTGCTGAACTGGCTGATTCCATATTATGATAAAACTGATTCACATCATTTAATGTAAATACCGGTTTTTTTAGCAGTTCATAATATACATTCATAAATGATTAACCTCATTTTTTCTTTTATTATTATCTATACTAACTTATTTAACAGTGTATTTCAAGTTTATTTTTTATTTCAAACAGTTTGCTTTTAAACTGTTTGTATGTTTTTTTAAACTTTTTTTCTTTGCAAACTATAAGAAACACGATTTGCGGGTTTCTCACATAAAAAAATCCGTGGCTTGTACATCTCGCACACTCCACGGATTTTCTAAGGTCTTATCTTATTTCTTCTCTTTGGTTTCTTTTGCTTCTACTGCTTCTTCCGGTTTTTCGATTGCTGCAATTGCGGCTTTCTGCATTGGGATACGGCAGTTTCTGTTGCTGCCAAACTCAACGATAACAGTATCATCTTCAGATACGTCAATTACGATTCCGTAGAAACCGCTGGTTGTCAGTACGGTATCACCTACTGCCAACTCTGACATCATCTGCTCTTTCTTCTTTGCTTCTTTCTTCTGTGGACGAATCATGAAGAAGTATACAAATACAACCATAATTACTACCCACATAATAATGCTTCCCCAGGCCTGTGCCTGCTGTGATGCTAAAATAGACATTTCTTTTCCTCCTGAATTACAAACTTAAGTTCATGAAAAACATTGTACACAAAAAGACTGCGTTTCACAAGTATTTTCCCGATATTTCATTCTTTTTTTAGATTTGTGCCTCTTTTTCCCTGTTTATCTGGTTCATACCATAGAGTTTTTCCTCTTTGTATGACTTATAATTGCCGGCATCAATGGCGTCTCTGATTTCTTCCATCATGGTATTGTAGAAATACAGATTGTGTAATACGCAAAGACGCATACCAAGCATTTCCTTTGCCTTTAACAAATGGCGGACATAGGCTCTGCTGTAGCGGCGGCAGGTCGGACACTGACAGCCTTCCTCGATTGGGCGCATATCCTTTTCATATTTCTTATTGAAAAGGTTAATCTTTCCCTGATTGGTATAAAGATGTCCGTGGCGGCCATTACGGGTCGGATATACACAGTCAAAGAAATCCACGCCACGGTCTACTGCCTCTAAAATATTTGCCGGAGTTCCGACACCCATAAGATAGGTTGGTTTCTCAAGTGGCAGATATGGAACGGTCTGGTCTAAGATATCATACATCTCTTCGTGGGTCTCGCCTACTGCAAGTCCACCTACTGCATAGCCATCTAAATCCAATTCACTGATTCGCTTTGCATGGTCAATCCGGATATCCGGATAAATGGCTCCCTGGTTAATTCCAAACAGCATCTGATTTTTATTAATGGTATCTTCCAACCCATTCAGTCTTGTCATTTCCGCCTTACAGCGTGCCAGCCAGCGGGTTGTTCTGGCTACGGATGCCTCTACATATCCACGGTCAGCCAGTGCCGGTGCACATTCATCAAATGCCATAGCAATGGTGGATGCCAGATTAGACTGTATCTGCATACTTTCTTCCGGTCCCATGAAAATTTTTGCTCCATCAATGTGAGAATGGAAATAGACTCCCTCTTCTTTGATTTTACGGAGTCCTGCCAGTGAAAATACCTGGAATCCACCGGAATCGGTAAGGATTGGTTTGTCCCACACCATGAACTTGTGCAGTCCGCCCAGCTCTTTGATTAATTTATCTCCCGGACGTACATGCAGATGATAGGTATTGGATAATTCCACCTGTGTCTTAATCTGCTCTAAGTCTTCGGTAGAAACAGCTCCCTTTATGGCAGCGACCGTTCCTACATTCATAAACACCGGGGTCTGTATATCACCATGTACGGTATGAAAAATGCCCCTCTTTGCTCTTCCATCCTGTTTTAATAATTCGTACATATAATCTCCTGTTTCTATTCTTTTTACAAATACTATCCTAGCATACCTTGTTTTCGCACTTTTTGCAACTGTGGGATTGCCAGTATCTGAAAAATCTTCTATAATAGAGTCTGACTTTTTTACAAAAACAAATCAGGAGGATGCTATGGCAGGCTCAACTATTGGAACTAACTTTAAAATTACAACCTGGGGAGAATCACACGGATCAGGAATCGGTGTCGTAATTGACGGCTGTCCTGCCGGACTTTCCCTTTGTGAAGAAGATATACAGACCTATTTAAACCGGCGTAAGCGGGACAATCTGCTTTCTCTACCCCGCGGAAAGAGGATGATGCAGTACATATTCTTTCCGGTGTCTTTGAAGGCAGAACCACCGGAACTCCAATCTCACTGATTGTGGTAAATGAAAACCAGCATTCCAAAGACTACCGTGAGATTGCTTCCTACTATCGTCCGGGACATGCTGACTTTACCTTTGATGCCAAATACGGTTTCCGGGATTACCGTGGTGGCGGACGTTCTTCCGGCCGTGAAACTATCGGACGTGTGGCTGCCGGTGCGGTTGCCGCAAAGATTTTAAAGGAACTTGGCATTGAGATTCTCACCTACAGTAAGAGCATCGGTCCCATCACCATTGACGAAACCAGATTTGACACCGCAGAAATCACGAAGAATCCGCTCTATATGCCGGATGCAGATGCTGCTGCAAAAGCTGCTTCCTATCTGGAAGAATGCAAAGCCATGCAGAACTCTGCCGGCGGTATTATCGAATGTGTTATTACCGGTGTTCCTGCCGGAATCGGTGACCCGGTATTCGAAAAAATCGATGCAAATTTAGCCAAAGCAATTTTCTCCATTGGTGCTGTAAAAGGCTTTGAAATCGGTGATGGATTTGCAGTTGCTGCTGCTACCGGACTTACCAACAACGATGCCTTTGTAACGGATGAAAACGGTTCTGTCACAAAAGAAACCAACCACGCCGGCGGTATCTTAGGCGGCATGAGTGATGGCTCGCCGATTGTATTCCGTGCTGCCATCAAGCCGACTCCTTCCGTTGCTTCCACCCAGAAGACCATAAATAAAAACGGCGAGGAAATCGAAATCAATATCAAGGGACGTCACGATCCGATTATCGTTCCAAGAGCTGTTGTGGTTGTCGAATCCATGGCTGCCATTACTATTTTCGATGCCATGCTTTCTAACATGAGTGCCCGGATGGATGGAATCAAAGATTTCTACAAGAAATAAAGGCTTCTATCAGAAATAGCAAAATCCCTGTCTGCTACAAGTCACAAACTCAGGTGACCTTCCGCTGACAGGGATTATTATTATTATTATTATTATTTTCTACGCCTGCATTTTGCTTAGAATCTCATCAAAGATAGCTGAGGCAACTTCATCCTTCGACATAATCGGAAACTCTTTTTCTTCTGATTCTGTAATCAAAGTTACCACATTGGTATCGGTACCAAATCCGGCTCCCGCTGTCTTAAGATTATTGGCAACAATCATATCAAGCTTCTTCTTTTCTAACTTGGCTTTGGAATTTTCTTTCAGATGCTGTGTCTCCATGGAAAATCCACACAGGAACTGGTTTTCCTTCCGGGCAGAAACTGTTCCTAAAATATCTTTCGTGCGTTCCATTTCCAACATCAGTCCGCCATCGGCCTTTTTGATTTTTTCATCCGCAACGGTCTTTGGACGGTAGTCCGCTACTGCTGCCGCCATGACTACAATGTCCTGTTCTGCAAATGCATCTGTGACAGCCTGATACATTTCTTCTGCCGTAACAACCGGAATTGTATTTACAAAAAATGGCTCTTCAAGGCTGGTCGGTCCGGTGACCAGTGTTACCTCTGCCCCTCTTCTTGCCGCATTCTTTGCCAGTGCATAACCCATTTTTCCGGTGGAATGGTTGGTCACATAACGTACCGGGTCAATTGCCTCCCGGGTGGCTCCTGCTGTGATGAGAACCTTCTTTCCTGTCAGGTCTTTCTCACAGGCAGCTTCCTGCAGAATATATTCTAACAGTTCTTCCGGTTCCGGAAGTTTTCCCCTTCCGGTATCGCCACAGGCAAGATAGCCTGAGGATGGCTCAATAATGTGATAACCATATGTTCTTAGCTTCTTAAGATTATCCTGTGTTAACGGATTATCAAACATATGTGTATTCATTGCCGGGGCAAGATATATCGGAGCCTCACAGGCTAACATGGTAGAAGTGAGCATATCATCTGCAATTCCGTGTGCCAGCTTTGCAATGACATCTGCAGATGCCGGAGCAATCATCACCACATCTGCTTCCTGTGCCATAGCAATATGTGCCACATGATATCCGCTGTTGCGGTCAAAGGTGTCGTCAATCACCTTATTACCAGTCAGTGTCTCAAAGGTAACCGGTGATATAAACTGCTCTGCATTTTTCGTCATAATCACATGCACATCTGCGTGCTGCTTTACCAGCATACTGGCAAGCGAAGCCGCTTTATATGCTGCAATACTGCCTGTCACTGCCAGTAATATATTCCTGCCCTTTAACATATGAATTACCTCCTGTGTACTTTATTCAATACCATTCCAATTGCTGCTACCAGAACGGCTGCTACAATTGCTTCTATAATTCCATTAAAGCTGATAACGCCAAGGATTACGCCCATAACTGCGCCCGGCTCAATGCTCAATGCATTGGCATATGCCTCTTTATAGAAAATATAAATCATCGGCATTACAAGCAGTGTATTGGTCAATGCACCAGTCACGCCGGCATAGACATAGCCCAAGAATCTGCCATCCTTCTTTCTCCCGGTCAGTTCCACTACAATAAAATAAATAACTGCTGCAGCTGCACCTGATATCCAGCCAATCATTTCCTTCGAATCTGTTGTCAGCATTTTAGCAAAGAACGCATGGATACCAACCAGTAAAAGTACACTGATTACAAGATTACTGATTACCTTTGCAGCCTTTGCATGGCTGGATGTGGTTAATTTTACAATTCCACGATATACGAAATATGGGATGATACCTACTAAAATTCGTGGTACAAAACAGATAATGGTACTCTTTACCACTCCTGCTGCGCCATCGATGCTGCTTGCCAGTATCGGTGAAAATACAAATGCTGACATAGAAGTTGGCATCAATGTATTTTTAATAAAACTGGTTAATCCAAATACAAATCCCAAAAAGGCACCTTTTTTCGGTCCGCAGAAAATTGCACCTAAAATAACCGGTATATGGATAATCGTTGCATTAATTACTACTAAAGGAATAAATCCTAACGGGGTAAAAGCCATTACGACGATAATGGCGGTAAATAAAGCTGTCAGAACCAGCTCATAAGATTTTGGGATACTTCTGTCCCTGGTAAAAGCTACGTTTTTTTCACTCATAGTCTCTTCCTCTTTTCTTAAATTTTCTTTTTTCTCCGCATTTTAAGGCTTTGCGGCCAAGCACTTCCATTGATAGCCTCCGGACCGGTAGGCTTCAACCGTGTTATTCTATCATAGTTTTTCCAAAAAAGAAAGATGTCGTCTGTTATTTTTTTAACAAATGACATCTTTTTTTACCCTTTTTACATGAATACCGAAAAATGCCTGGTTAAAGCATGTTTCCCGCAGTTCGCTTCTAACTTAGTTTATGGATGTAAATGCAATTCGGTTTATCTACCGGAATTGGTCTCTCTTCCATCAGAATGTACTTCTTCTCATAATCCACCTTAAACATGGTAATCTCATTGGTCTCATTATTAAGACTCATGAAATGCATTCTATCCGGACAGATACCAATCATTTTCGGATAATCACCACTGATTTTCGAATTACACATCATGGTAAGACATCCGCTCTCTTTATCAATTTTATAAATCGATACGGAGTTTGCACCTGCATTACTGCAGAATAAATATTCGCCATCCATTGTCACTTCCAAACCGGATGCAGCGCAGACATCAGCTTCCTTTGGTGTCGTTGTTGTAATAGTCTGAATCTTCTCAAAATGCGGCTGGTCATTTTCTAACATATAGGAAAATACCTCTATCTGATTCAACAGCTCATAAAGAATATAAGCAAATCTTCCATCACGGCTGAAGCGGATCATATGCGGTGCAGATTCCAACGGACAACGGATGATATCTGCTAACTTCATCTTTCCCTTTTCATAATCAATCCGGTAAATCTTTACATGATCTAATCCATTATCCACTGCACACAAGAACTTCTCGTCCGGTGTCAGCTTCACGCAGTCTACATGTGGCTTGGAGCTTCGCTCTGCAATGGTCCGTCCCATTCCCTTATGAAAAATACCGTCTGCGATTTCTCCGATGCTGCCGTCTTCCTCCAACTTCATCATGGTCACTCTGCCATCATGATGACCGCCTACGAAAAGATAACGGTTCTTACTGTCCACTTCCACATAACAGCCACGCATACCGCCAATCCACTGCTTGTTCATTGGCTCAAGGTCTCCGTCCGGCAGAATGTGAAATGCTTCCACGCCTTCATCTGCGATGGAATATAAGAATCTGCCATCCTTCGATACCAGCAAATCGGAAGGATTATTGATGGGAACCACTTTCCGTTCCTTCATTTCTCCGCTTTTTGCATCCAAATCATATAAATGGATTCCGATACTGTTCTCATGGGTATACGTTCCGACATAAACAACATACTTTTCTTCCATAGGTCATTCCTCCTGTCTGCGTAAAATATCATACATCTCCAGTTCCTGTCCTAAATCAATGTAAAGCACCTGTTTTGGATGTGGTGCTGATTCCATTTCGTTTCCATCTTCGTCCACAATCCGTTTTACGGTAACCGGAATATTTCTTCCATCCGGTTTCATGACTTCAATCTGTTCCCCTACGGAGAATTTATTTCTCTGTTCAATTCGATATAATCCCTCTTCGTTGCGTTCTCCTACAATTCCAAGGTAGGTATACTCTTTGATATAAGTGTTATTATCGTAAATCTGGCTCTCTTCCGAAGGCTTTCCAAAGAAAAAGCCGGTGGTAAACTGGCGATAAGTACAGTTAGAAATCTGTTCTAAATACCAGTCCATATTTTCTTTATATTTCTCCGGTGAGGTAAGATAATCATCAATGGCTTTCCGGTAAGTACGTGCCACAGTAGCAACATAAAGTGCTGTCTTCATACGTCCTTCTATCTTAAAGGAATCAATACCTGCCTCAATCAGTTCCGGGATGTGCTCAATCATGCACAAATCCTTGGAGTTAAAAATATAGGTACCACGTTCATTTTCATAAACCGGCAGATACTCTCCCGGACGTTTTTCCTCTACCACTGCATATTTCCAGCGGCACGGATGAGTGCAGGCTCCCTGGTTGGCATCTCTTCCGGTAAAATAATTGCTTAAAAGACATCTTCCGGAATAAGAAATACACATTGCTCCATGCACAAATGTCTCGATTTCCATTTCATCCGGAATATTTTTGCGAATCTCAGCAATCTCATTTAAAGAAAGCTCTCTTGCTGTTACCACACGCTTTGCGCCCTGGTTCCACCAGAACTGATACGTTCCATAGTTGGTATTATTGGCCTGGGTACTGATATGACGCTCGATTTCCGGGCAGATTTCTTTTGCAATGGTATAAATACCCGGGTCAGAAATAATCAGGGCATCCGGCTTGATTTCCTTTAACTGTGTAAAGTACTCTCTTACACCTTCCAAATCCCCATTGTGAGCCAGTATATTTGCTGTTACATAAACTTTTACACCATGCTCATGGGCAAACTGGATGCCCTCTGCCATATCCTCCATGGAAAAGTTTTTTGCCTTCGCACGAAGTCCAAATACTTCTCCGCCGATATATACGGCATCTGCTCCATAAATGACTGCAATTTTTAATACTTCCAGACTGCTGGCTGGAATCAGTAATTCTACCGGTCTCATTGATTTATTTCTCCTAATATTTCAATCTGTATCATCTATTTCTTAATGCTAATGGTAACGCCGTCTCCAATCGGAAGCACCGATGTGGTAAGACTGTCATTGTGTGTCAGTTCATAAAGATATTCCCGCATTCTCTTATGAATGGTCCGGTTTCTTCTGGTTACTGCATAATGGGATTCGATAATATCCCCCTCCTGCAGCACATTGTCAGATACCAGTAATGCTCCAGGCTTCATCAGCCGAAGAATATCCGGCAGGAAATTGATATACTGTCCCTTTGCCGCATCCATAAAAAGAAAATCATAAGGATCTTCTAACGTCTTTAACACCTCTGTGGCATCTCCCGGAATCAGTGTGATTTCTTTCTCTTTTCCGGCACGTTTGAAATTTGCCTGTGCAATAGGAATTCTTTTCTCGTAATTTTCTATGGTTGTAATCCGGCATGGCACCGGATTATATTCTTCCATCAGAAGTGCAGAAAATCCTACTGCAGTTCCCACTTCCAAAATCCGCTCCGGCCGCTTTAATGCCAGCATGGATTTTAAAAAGCTCTGCATTTCCTTACGGATAACCGGCACATAATTCTTCTTTGCCTCTGCCTCAATTTCCTCTAAAAGCGGTGTATTTCCACTGTCTAAGGAATTGATATACGTTACTAATCGTTCCTCTACTATCACGTTGTACCCTCTGTATCTTTTTCCGAAACCGGTGACATGGCTTCCATCATTTCTTTCGCTGTCATGGAAGTATTCAGCGTATATATTCCCGGTTTGATTTTTTTAGAATACGCAGAAAGCTTTAACTGCACTGCAAAAAGCCTGGCATCACGGATAAGTCCTTTCTCCTCTAACATACTTCCAATATCACTACCGGACATTCCAGCCTCTATCTGAACCACAATATCCTTGCCATCACCGGATGACACCGGCTGCTCTGTATACACGCGATATCCGAAATCATATGCATAGCTTCCTGCCTTAAAAAGTACAAAAATCACCAGTACAACAACAAGAACAGAAAAACTGATTCGGACAATTTTCATCACAATCTTACTGGCACTCATCGCACAACCTCTCCATTATCTTTCGTTTACAAAACCTACTTCAAAATTCAGGCCGCCAACCAGTCTGAAATTAATTTTCTGCAGCAGACGGCAGAATGCAAGCTCTGCTGTCATAAATTCTTCTGCAACCGGATTCTTGCGGATATCTATATTTTCCCGCTCCAGCTGGTCTACTTCCCAGAACAGATCCACATTTTTACTGTTCTGGATCTGGTAATTCTTCTGGCGGAATGCAAATACAATCTGCTCTAATTCCGGATTCGCATGCAGCTTATTCTTTGCTTCCTGATAACGCTTATATTCATTGGTATCCTGAATTGCATTTACAAGTTCTGTTACCTTATCTTCTACTACGCTCATGTTCATCCACCCACATTAAACTTCCATAATAATTGGAATAATCATCGGTCTGCGCTTTGTCTCTTTCCAGACAAAATCACCTAAAGCATCTTTGATTTCTGTCTTAATCTTGCTCCAGTCTGTAATATTCTTATCCATGCAGTGTTCCATGGTTCCCTCTAATACATGACGGGCTTCCTCCATCAGGCTTTCTGCCCCACGTACATAGACAAATCCTCTGGATACGATGTCCGGTCCTGCCAGCACCATTCCGGAGCCACTTTCCAATGTCATTACAACAATAATGATTCCTTCTTCTGCCAGATGCTGTCTGTCACGCAATACAATATTTCCTACGTCACCAACACCAAGTCCGTCTACCATGACATCGCCTACCTGTACATGTCCGGTAACTGCTGCGCTTTCCTCATCCAGTTCTAATACATCACCGGAAGACAAGAGGAAAATATTTTCTTTATCAATGCCAAGTTCTTCTGCAATCTTAGCCTGGGCAACCAGATGACGGTATTCTCCATGAACCGGAATTGCATATTTCGGTTTTACCAGTGAGTAAATCAGTTTGATATCCTCCTGACAGGCATGACCGGAAACATGAACATCCTGGAAAATAACCTCTGCACCTTTCATGGTCAGTTCATTAATGACACCGGACACTGCTTTTTCATTACCCGGAATCGGGTTGGAACTAAAAATAATGGTATCCTTTGGTTTAATTGTTATCTTACGATGCATGCCGGATGCCATACGGGATAATGCCGCCATGGATTCTCCCTGGCTTCCTGTTGTAATGATAACCGTCTGCTCATCCGGATAATTCTTCAGCTGTTCAATATCAATCAGGGTCTGCTCCGGGATGGTAAGGTATCCCAGCTCAGACGCAATCGTAATGATATTTACCATGCTTCGTCCTTCAATCACTACTTTTCTGCCATACTTATTGGCAGAGTTCATAATCTGCTGTACACGGTCTACATTGGATGCAAAAGTTGCAATAATGATTCGTGTGTTCTTATGGTCAGCAAAAATATTATCAAAGGTCTTTCCTACGGTACGCTCCGACATGGTAAAGCCAGGACGCTCTGCATTGGTGGAGTCACACATCAATGCCAGTACACCCTTCTTACCAATCTCACCAAAACGCTGTAAATCGATAGCATCACCATATACCGGTGTATAATCCACTTTAAAGTCTCCGGTGTGGACAACTGTTCCTGCCGGTGAATAAATGGCAAGAGCTGCCGCATCCTGAATACTATGGTTGGTACGGATAAATTCCACGCGGAAGCAGCCTAAGTTAATATGCTGTCCGTATTTTACTACCTTACGTTTTACTTTCTTGAGCATATTATGCTCTTCTAACTTGTGTTCGATAATTGCAATCGTAAGCTTGGTTGCATAAATCGGCACATTGACTTCTTTTAAAATATAAGGGATTGCTCCGATATGGTCTTCGTGACCATGGGTAATAAAAAATCCCTTTACCTTGTCAATATTATCTTTTAAATAAGTCACATCCGGGATAACAAGGTCTACACCAAACATGTCATCCTCCGGGAATGACAGACCGCAGTCCACAACAATAATACTGTCTTCGTATTCAAAGGCAGTTATGTTCATTCCAATCTGCTCTAATCCGCCTAATGGAATGATTTTCAATTTTGAGTTTGCTTCTTTTTTCAAAATATTACCTCCATAAATTCTTTCTTTTCGCGCTCATTGCATTTGTCCGCAATTACATAAGTTCTCCTAGAATTCAATGTCTACATCTTCCATTAATTCTGCGAAAATTTTTGCAAGTGCTTCTAACTCTTTATCATCTTCCACCATTTCATAGATGGTATTGTGATCATCTTCATTCTGTGTTTCTTTTAAAATAAATGCATCCGAATCACCCTCTTCGTCTACTGTGACAAGAAGGTAATTGATTCCCCGTATGGTTGTCTGCTCTAATACATAAAATTCTGCTGGCTCATTGGTATCCGGGTCTGTAAAATTTACTTTTTCCATATTTACTCCTGATTCTTTTCATTCTGCAGATAGTCAAGGTATCCCTGTAAAATAAAGGATGCCGCTATCTGATCCACATATTCTTTGCGATTCTCTCTTCGGATTCCGGCTTCCATCATAAGATTATCCGCCGCAACAGTAGTAAGGCGTTCGTCCCACAGCTCTACTGTAAGTCCGGTACGCCTTTCTAACATTTCTTTAAATTCTAAGGTTTTTTCACAACGCTCGCCTTCACTATTATTCATATTTTTCGGAAAGCCGAGAACAATTTTCTCCACGTTATATTCTTTGATTAATTCTTCAATACGTGCCAATGTCTGACGCAGCTTATTTTCTGATTTTCTGCGCACAATCTCAATTCCCTGTGCAGTAATAAGCAGTTCATCGCTAACGGCAACTCCAACGGTTTTAGAACCAAAGTCAAGACCGATTATCCGCATCAACTGCCTCCTACTTCCATGAATTTGTATGGATATATTCCTTTAATATCTCTTCTACAAGTTCGTCACGTTCTACTTTCATAATCAGACTTCTTGCATTATTGTGACTGGTAATATAAGTCGGATCACCAGACATAATATATCCAACAATCTGATTGACCGGATTGTATCCTTTCTCGGATAATGCCTCGTATACAATCTTAAGTACATCATGTACCCTGATTTCCGGTTCTTTTTCAACTCTAAAATATTGTGTGTTATTCATGTTCTGCATTTTTTCACGCCCTTATTTTGCTCTTTTGTTCTTCCTAATGAAAAAGCATCGCTAAATCTATTCTAATATAAAGTACTGCAAAATTCAACCATTATTCAAAATACACTTCTCATACACTTATCTTTTCCCGATAATTCTACTCTGCTTTTTCAATATTTTCCATCCGGTATACATCTGCTGAAATCCGTCCGGTCACGATGCCTTTCACCAAAATATTTTCTTCCCCTTCTGCCTCCGGCACTGCTATCTTTACATATTCTTTGGTATATCCGGTAAAATATACATTTCCTGCGATTTCATCGGTTTCTTCTAATAATATTTCTTCCGGTCTGCCAACATAATACTCCCGGAATTCTTCTGACATTTCCTGTGCCAGTGCCAAAAGCACCTTACTGCGTTCTGTCTTCACCTGTTCTGGCACCTGATCCGGCATCACTGCTGCCTTCGTACCTTTGCGCTTGGAATACTTGAAAATATGCATCTCATAAAAATGAATCCGCTCTAAGAATTCCTTCGTTGCCTCAAATTCTTCCTCTGTTTCTCCCGGGAATCCTACGATAACATCTGTGGTAATTGCCGGATGGGTAAAATATTTCCGAATCAGCTTACAGCCTGCTTCATAAGTGGCTGTATCATATTTCCGGTTCATCCGCTTTAAGGTTGCATCACATCCGCTTTGCAGGGACAGGTGAAAATGCGGACAGATTTTTTCTAATTTTGCCAGCTCTTTCACAAAATTCTCATCGATGATTCCAGGCTCCAAGGAACCCAGACGAATCCGGCGGATACCTTCTACTTTATGCACTTCCTGAATCAGATGTAAAAGATTATCTCCATGGTCTAATCCATAGGAACTTAAATGGATTCCGGTCAGTACCACTTCCTTACAGCCATTTGTTGCAAGTGTCTCCACTTCACGCACGACCTCTTCTGCCTTACGGCTTCTGATTCTACCTCTCGCATATGGAATAATACAATATGTGCAGAACTGGTTGCAGCCATCCTGCACCTTTAAGAAAGCTCTGGTATGTTCTTCTGTCCGGCTGATAGACAGCGCTTCATATGCTCTGCCTTTCTCATTAATATCGCAGATATTTTCCTTCCAGTCATCCACTCCTTCAGTTTCTTCGTTTGCATTTTTCTTCTGGTTCATACAGTTTTCAATAAGCTCCACCAGTTCATGTTTCTTGTCATTTCCGATAATGATATCCACGGATAAATCCCTTGCTGCTTCTTCCGATGAAGTCTGGACATAACAGCCGGCAGCGACAACGATACTGTCCGGATTTTCTTTTTTTGCTTTATGAAGCATCTGGCGGGATTTCCGGTCTGCCATGTTGGTTACCGAACAGGTGTTAATTACATAGACATCCGCCTGTTCCGTAAAAGGAACAATCTCATAACCTGCCTGTTCTAATAACTGCTGCATAGCCTCCGTCTCATATGCGTTCACCTTGCATCCCAAATTGTGCAATGCTGCTTTTTTCATTCGATTTTTTCCTCACTTCTAGTTGACTTTTACCTCCAAAGAAGTTACTATTAAGAAAAAGTATTTATAGCAACCAAGGAGGTCTTACTATGAAAACAGTTCAAATTTCATTAAACTCAATCGATAAGGTGAAATCCTTCGTAAACGCAATCACACAGTTCGAATTTGATTTCGACTTAATCTCTGGAAGATACGTTATCGATGCTAAATCTATCATGGGTATCTTCAGCTTAGATTTATCCAAACCAATCGACTTAGCAATCCATGCAGAGTCTAATCTGGATGAGATTATGGAAGCATTAAAACCTTATCTTGTATAATTGAATTGATGTAAATGAATTGGGGGGATTGCGAAAGCAATCCCTTTTTTTATTTGTGCAGGAACCCGCTACGCTGTGCGAGTCCCTTATTTAATTCCGTTTCTATATATTGCTCTGCTTTTATATATTATCTGTTTCTACGTAATATTCTGCTTCTAAACAGCATTCTATTTCTATTCACACTACTCTGCTTCTACATGAATCACTTCTACCGTATCAATTGCAGTCTGCATCAGTTCATCAATCTTCTCTTCTAACTTTGTTTCAGATTTCTTGATGTATTCAATGTTCGGTTTGGTAACCGGATGCTTTGCCACAAAAATGGTACAGCAGTCTTCAAACGGCTGGATAGATGTCTCATAGGTATCAATTTTTTCTGACACTTCTACGATTTCCTGCTTGTCAAATCCAATCAATGGGCGGTATACCGGCATGGTACATACTTCGTTGGTTGCCGCTAATGACTGCATGGTCTGGCTTGCAACCTGTCCGATACTCTCTCCGGTAATCAGTCCTAAACAGCGGTTTTCTTTAGCAAAATGCTCTGCCAGTTTCATCATATAGCGGCGCATGATAATAGTAAGCTCCTCATGTGGACATTTCTCATAAATATAAAGCTGGATATCGGTAAAATTCACTACATGAAGATTGATAGGTCCGCTGTATCTTGCTACCAGTTTTGCCAGATCCACTACCTTCTGTTTTGCACGTTCTGAAGTATATGGCGGTGCATGAAAATAAGTTGCGTCCAACGCTACTCCACGTTTTGCAATCATATAACCTGCTACCGGACTGTCGATTCCGCCGGATAATAATAACATTGCTTTTCCGTTAGAACCTACCGGCATTCCACCCGGTCCCGGAATTTCCTTGGAATAAATATTGATAAGGCTTCTGATTTCAATGCAGACCATAACCTCCGGGTTATGCACATCTACCTTGCTCTCCGGGAACGCATCTAAGATTTTTCCACCCAGTTCAGCATTGATTTCCATGGAATCAAGAGGATAATTCTTTCTTGCTCTCCTTGCATTTACTTTAAAGGTAAAGTTCTTTTCCGGATATTCTTTACCCAGATAATCTACCACTGTCTCCGCTAATTTATCGAAGCCTTCATCCTCTACCTGAAGTAATGGACAGAATCCTACAATACCAAATACACGGCTTAATGCTTCTACGGTCTCGTCATAATCATAGTCATCGGATACTACATTGACATAGATTCTTCCCTGCTCTTTGGTTACTTCAAACTCGCCCTCTGCTGTCTTTAACGCATGGCGGATCTGCTCCATTAACATATTTTCAAAAATATAACGGTTCTTTCCCTTTACTCCGATTTCTCCATATTTTACCAGAAATGATTTATACATATGATTTCCTTTCTCTTTTAATGTCTTGTATATTTCTTCAATACCGGAAGCAGCTCTCCCAGTACTTCTAATGCGTAATCAATCTCTTCTTCCGTTGTATGCACACTGAAGGAAAAACGCAGTGTGGAATCCAGAAGGTTTTCCTTTAAATGAATGTTTCTAAGGGTCTTGCTTCCCTTCTGTTTGCCTGCATGATTATTGGAAGAACAGGCAGAACCGGAAGATACATAAATCCCCCTGTCTTCCAGTGAATGTAATAATACTTCACTTCGGATTCCTTCAAAGCTGACGCTGACGATATGTGGTGCAGAATCCTCTCCGGTCTTTCCATTTACATGGGTTCCTTCCAGCTTTTCGATTCCGTTGATAAAACGCTGCTTTAATCCGTAAAGATGCGCTCTCTTTTCATCCAGATTCTCATAGATTTCTTCTGCTGCTTCTCCAAGACCTGCAATTGCCGGTACATTTTCTGTTCCGGAACGCATTCCCTTCTGCTGTCCACCGCCTAATATCAGCGGCTTTAATTTCGTCTTTTCCTTCACCCAGAGGAATCCGCTTCCCTTTGGACCATGAATCTTATGTCCGCTGACGGAAAGCATGTCTATGCCAAGCTTCTTTGGATAGATATACATTTTTCCATAAGACTGGATTGCATCTACATGAATCAGTGTAGCCGGATTCTTTTTCTTAATAAGCTCTGCAGCTTCTGCAACCGGCTCGATGGCTCCGATTTCATTATTTACCTGCATCATGGAAACAAGAATAGTCTGTTCCGTTACTGCTTCTTCTAATTCTTCCAGTGAAATAATTCCATTCTCATCCACAGAAAGATAAGTAATGTCAAAGCCCTGCTCCTTTAAGAATTCCATTGGATTCTCTACGGATGCATGTTCAATGGATGTGGTTATAATATGATTTCCCGCTCTGCGGTTTGCCATTGCAGCACCGATAATCGCAAGGTTATTTGACTCCGTTCCACCGGATGTAAAGATGATTTCTTTTTCTGATACTCTTAATGTTTTTGCTATTTTCTTCTTTGCAGTCTCAACAAATCGTTCTGCCTCAATTCCTTTCATATGAAGGGAAGATGGATTGCCATAATCCTTCGTCAGAAGGTCTACCATTAACTGACACGCCCGGTCACTGCAGCGGGTGGTCGCAGAATTATCCAGATATGCTTCCATACTTTTCTACACTTTCTTACTGTTTTTTCGTTATATACGGCTCTCTAATTGCAGCATCAGCATGGACATCATGCAGATACCTGCTGTATCTGTCCGAAGTATCCTTCTTCCTAAGGATATGGACTGCATGGTCTCTCTTGCTTTTGCAATCTCTTCCTCTGCAAATCCGCCTTCCGGTCCTATCATAATGCTGATACTCTTCCCCGGTTCGATTTGCTCTAATACTGTCCTGGTCCCTTCCATGCCATTTTCATTTTCATAAGGCACTAAGCGGATATCACAGTTTTCTGCCAGCTTTAAGGCTTCCTTGAAAGATACTACTTCATGAATCTTTGGAATGATACTGCGCTTTGACTGTTTTGCTGCAGTCTCTGCCTGCGCCTGCCATTTTTGTACCCGTTGTGCTGCCTTTTTTCCTTCCAGCTTTACCACACAGTATTTCATGGCTACCGGAATGATTTCATAGACACCAAGTTCTACTGCCTTTTCAATCACCGTTTCCATCCGATCTCCCTTCGGCAGTGCCTGAAATAAATAGATTTTAGACGGAAGCTCGGTTCCTTCTTCGTCCACAGATACTATGTCTGCCTGCACGAAATTTTCTCCGGTTTCTGCAATCTTACAAAAATAATTGCCACCTTCCCGGTCACTGATGCGAATCGTCTCTCCGATTTTCATACGCAGTACATTCCGGATATGATTTACATCGCTTCCGGTTATGGTAACATATTCTTTGCCCACCTGGCTTTTTTCAACAAAAAACTGATGCATCTATTTTACCTCTGATTTTTCCGTGCAGTTACATTGACCCATTCGCCTGATGGTTGACTTCTAAGATTTCAAAGCCTGCCTGCTCTAAAGCTTCTTTTACTTCGTTTTCTTTAAAATCAATAATTCCGGAAGTAATAAGCACTCCCTGCTCTTTCGCACACTGATAAAGTGCCGGTGCCATCGGAATAATAATATCCGCTAAAATATTCGCTACGACCAGATCATAACCTGTGCCAATCTTTTCCTGAAATGCTTTATCGTCAATCAGGTTTCCAACATAAAATTCACCTGAATTTTCTGCCAGATGATTGACTGTCATATTTTCATGAGTTGATGTGATACAATCTCCATCCACATCCGTGCCCACTACGCTGCCTGCACCAAGCTTTAATGCTGCAATGGATAAGATTCCACTGCCGCATCCTACATCCAGAACACGCTCGCCCTCTTTTAAATATTTACGAATCTGGCGGATACAAAGCTGTGTTGTCTCATGCTTTCCAGTTCCAAAGGAAATACCCGGGTCAATCTCGATTAAGAATTTATTTTTATCCTCTTCCTTTAATGGTTCCCAGGTTGGTTTGATTAAAATATCATCGATATAAAAAGACTGAAAAAACTGTTTCCAGTTATTAATCCAGTCAATATCCTCGGTCTGGCTGGAGGTAATATCTCCGCTTCCGATTTCTACCATGCTTCTTAACTGCTCTAAACCAATGCGGACTGCCTTTAAAGTCTCGGTATGGTCTTCGCCTGCCTCTAAATAAAAGCTGACTTTGCTTTTTCCTTCGTCTGGTGGAAGCTCCGGCGGAAAATCAATAAACATTTCTCCTGTTTCTTCTTTCGTCAATGGTACATTATCTTCGATTTCAATTCCTTCAATGCCATTTTCTGATAACATCATGCTGATAAAATCCTCAGCTTCTGTTGTTGTATCTATTGTATATTTATCCCATTTCATAGTTTCTGCTCCTGTTCTTATCTTAACCTTCTATTATAAAAAGCAAACATTTTAATCTTAACATAGCTTTTTATTTTTCGCAACTGTAAGGGAATCAACGGCAACCAGCAGACAGCTTCTTTAGATACATAGCGACGCCTATGCATGTCTGGTAACACAAAAACAGCGGAACATATTTCTTCTGCCCGCTGATTTTCCTGTTTATTGCTATGTCATTGCTGTGCTATTATTGCAATCTTATTACTGATATTTTACTTCCAGTTTCTGCATCAGCACCTGATATTCCCGGTTAATTTCCTGAATGGTACCGGTGTCTCCATTGAGATTATCCGGATGATATATTTTAATCAAATCCTTATAACGCTTCCGCAATGATTTTTCATTGCCCACGCCCATAAAGAACATTTCTCCCTTCACCACATTGGATGATTGGTTTCTATTCTCCTGTTCAAATTCATGTACTCTGCTGTAAAAGTCTCTCTGACGCTCCATTTTCTGCTTTTCGGCAGCAAGTTTCTGAAGTTCACTTTCTAATATTTTCCACTTCATGTCAAAAAGATGCTGTTCCCGCTTCATCCGCTCCTGTTCAAGATTCTTCTCCATCTCGAATTTCCGCTTCTGACGTTCTAACTCCCTCTGATGGTGTTCCATCTCGCGTTTGGAATTTTCCAGTTCTCTCCTTGTATGTTCCAGTTCCACAGTCTGCTGAAAACACCATTTATCAAACTGTGCTGCATCCTTCTTAATCACAGCGCTGTTATGCTGCTTCATAAATCTCTCTCCTTGTCTCATAAACGGTTGCCTAAATCAACATATGGTTACAAAAAACTTATGAATCAGAAACAGTATACAATATGTTGTCACAAAATGCAACAACGAGAAACTCACTTTTGCAGTTTTCCCGAATTATCACAATACTCAACTACGAGAAACACGCTTTGCGAGTTTCTCGAGTTATCGCGGTGCTCGCCAAATCTGCAAGCATGCGATTTTTCTCGCTACTCGCGTAAAAAAAGCTGCCTCCATTTTTCAGGAAACAGCTTTATCATTTTTATAAATCATCGAAGGACTCTTTAATTTTTCCCATAAATCCCTTTTTCTTTTTCGTGCCTGCCGCACCATTCTGTGTCTTTAATGAATTACCGGTCTCTGCATCAAACTGGCGCAGTGCCTCTTTTGCAGCTTCATTTAATCCGGTCGGGACCTGAACCACAAGTGTAACATACTGGTCACCACGGACTGCCTTGTTACGCAGGGATGGGATTCCTTTTCCTTTCAGACGGATTCTGGTGTCGGTCTGTGTACCAGGTTTTACTTCGTAGACCACATCGCCGTCGATGGTTGTAATTCTTACTTCTCCGCCCAATGCTGCCTGTGCAAAACTGATTGGTGCTGTTGAATATACATCCATGCCCTGTCTCTGAAGGATTGGATGGCGGGATACTACTACTTCTACCAGAAGATCTCCTCTTGGTCCGCCATTTACCCCCGGCTCACCTTTTTCACGGATTCTTACACTCTGACCGTTATCAATTCCGGCAGGAATGCTGACCTTAATCTTCTTCCTGCTGGCAATGTAGCCGGTTCCACGACAGTCCGGACATTTGTCACGAACAATTTTACCGCTTCCGTTACATTCCGGACAGGTCTGTACATTCTGTACCATACCAAATAAGGACTGCTGGGTATATACCACTTTTCCTTTTCCCTGACATTTGCTACAGGTCTCCGGACTGGTTCCCGGCTTCGCTCCTGTACCATGACAGGTCTTACATTCATCCTTTAATACTAAATCAATTTCTTTCTCACAGCCAAATGCTGCCTCTTCAAATGTAATTCTGACACTGGCACGTACATTGGCTCCCTTCATCGGTCCGTTGCTGCTGCTGCGTCTTCCGCCGCCAAAGAAATCTCCGAAAATGTCTCCAAAGCTTCCAAAAATGTCTCCCATATCCATACCTGAGAAATCAAATCCGCCTGCTCCGCCGGCACCTCCATCAAAGGCTGCATGGCCAAACTGGTCATACTGTTTTCTCTTCTCCGGGTCGCTCAGTACTGCATATGCTTCAGATGCTTCCTTGAATTTCTTTTCTGCTTCTTTATCCCCCGGGTTCATATCCGGATGATATTTCTTGGCAAGGACACGATATGCTTTTTTTATTGCTGCGTCATCTGCGTTTTTATCAACGCCTAAGACCTCGTAATAGTCTCTTTTCTGTTCTGCCATAATCTATTCCCTCTTTACCGTTTGTAAGGGTTGACAGTAAAACTGCCAACCCTTTCTACTGCTTTTTATCTGTAGAATTATACTTCTTTGTAATCAGCATCTACCACATCATCATCTGCGGAACCTGCAGCTGCTCCACCGGCTGCACCTGCTCCCATATCAGGGCCTGCACCAGCGGCTCCCTGAGCTGCCTGAGCATTCTCATACATCTTAGCAAATACTTTCTGTGCACTTTCCATCAGTTTCTCTTTTGCTGCTTTCATCTCAGCAACCTGATCCTCTGTCATGTTTTCAGCCTGTGGATTTGCATCTACTAAAGCTTTCAGTGCATTTAAGTCAGCCTCTACTGCAGATTTATCTGCCGCATCAAGGTTATTTCCAACCTGGTCTAATGCCTGCTGTGTCTGGAATACGAAGGAATCTGCATCATTTCTGGTGTCAATTGCTTCTTTTCTCTTCTTGTCCTGTGCTTCAAATTCAGCTGCTTCTTTTACTGCTTTATCGATATCTGCATCAGACATGTTAGATCCGGCAGTAATTGTAATATGCTGTTCTTTTCCGGTTCCTAAGTCTTTTGCAGATACATTTACAATACCGTTTGCATCGATATCGAAAGTAACTTCAATCTGAGGAACTCCACGACGTGCTGGTGGGATACCATCCAGACGGAACTGTCCAAGGGATTTGTTATCTCTCGCGAACTGACGCTCACCCTGCACTACGTTGATATCTACTGCTGTCTGATTATCTGCTGCTGTTGAGAAAATCTGGCTCTTTCTTGTAGGAATTGTTGTATTTCTCTCAATCAGTCTTGTTGCAACTCCACCCATGGTCTCGATAGACAGTGACAATGGAGTAACATCCAGAAGAAGGATATCACCTGCGCCGGCATCTCCTGCTAATTTACCACCCTGGATACAAGCACCAAGTGCTACACACTCATCCGGGTTTAAGGATTTACTTGGCTCTTTGCCTGTTAACTGTCTTACTTTATCCTGAACAGCCGGGATACGTGTAGAACCACCAACCAATAATACCTGGCCTAAGTCTGCATTGGTTACGCCTGCATCCTTCATAGCGTTCTGTACCGGAATTGCTGTTCTTTCTACTAAGTCATGTGTCAACTCATCGAATTTTGCTCTTGTCAAGTTCATATCAAAGTGCTTTGGTCCTTCTGCTGTTGCAGTAATGAATGGCAGGTTGATATTGGTTGTTGTTGCTGAAGACAACTCTTTCTTAGCTTTCTCTGCAGCTTCTTTTAATCTCTGAAGAGCCATCTTATCAGTAGATAAGTCAACGCCTTCTGCTTTCTTGAATTCGTCAATCATCCACTGTGTAATCTTGTTATCGAAATCATCTCCACCTAATCTGGTATCACCATTTGTAGATAATACTTCGATGACTCCGTCACCGATTTCGATGATAGATACATCAAATGTACCACCACCTAAGTCGTATACCATAATTTTCTGTTCTTTTTCGTTGTCCAGTCCATAAGCAAGTGCTGCTGCTGTCGGCTCGTTGATGATACGTTTTACATCAAGTCCTGCAATCTTACCTGCATCCTTGGTTGCCTGACGCTGTGCATCATTGAAGTATGCCGGTACAGTAATAACTGCTTCTGATACTTTTTCTCCTAAATATCCTTCTGCATCAGCTTTTAATTTCTGTAAAATCATTGCAGAAATCTGCTGTGGAGAATACTGTTTGTCATCAATGCTTACTTTGTAATCGGTTCCCATATGTCTCTTAATGGAAGAGATTGTTTTCTCTGCGTTGGTTACTGCCTGACGTTTTGCTGGTTCACCAATCAGACGCTCACCTGTTTTTGTAAATGCTACGATAGATGGTGTTGTTCTTGCACCTTCCTGGTTTGCTATAACGGTAGGTTTTCCACCTTCCATAACTGCCACACAACTGTTTGTTGTTCCTAAATCAATACCAATAATTTTACTCATGTTCTTATCCTCCTATGCTTAATTCGCTACTTTTACCATGCTATGTCTGATTACATTTTCTTTGTACTTGTAACCTTTCTGTAACTCCTCGGCTACTACATTCTCACCGAGTTCTTCATCTTCCACATGCATTACTGCATTATGGAGATTCGGGTCAAACTCCTGACCGGCTGCTTCAATCGGTGTTACACCAACTTCTGTCAGCACTGTCATCATCTGCTTATAAATCTTATCCATACCTTCTACGAAGCCATTGTTTTTGTCTTCTTCCGGTACAGCTGCAAGCCCTCTTTCAAAATTGTCGATAACTGGAAGGATTTTCTCTAAGATTGCACTGGCTCCCATGTCATACATCTGGCTCTTTTCCTTTTCCGTTCTCTTACGGAAGTTTTCAAATTCTGCCATCTGACGTTTCAGCCGGTCGGTTAAATCTTCAATCTGTTCGTCCTTCTTATCTTTCTTGTCTTTCTTTTTAAAGATACCTTTCTTTTTCTCCTCATCTTCTTTCTCTATTTCTTCCGGTTCAGATTCGGTATCTTCCGTTTTTTCTTCTGCCTCAACTTCTTTTTCTTCTGAGGCGGTATTCTGTGCTTCTTCCTGCTTTTTTGCATCCTCTGCTTCTAAGTCTTCTAATACTTCCTCAAGCACTTCTTCTTTCTTTTCTTCTGCCACTTCCTTGCCACCTTTCTATGCTATTCTTTCTTCGGCTTATCAAATATGCCTTCTAGTTGTGATTTCAAATTTTTCAGATTATCCATGACGTTCTCATAATCCATACGCTTCGGTCCGATAATTCCTATCGTTCCCTTCACGCCTTTACCAAGTTCATAGGTAGCTGTTACCACACTGCAGTCCTTCATGGTCTGAATTGGAGATTCATCTCCTATATAAACCTGTATGCCGTTCTCCTCATTGCTGAGGTTATCCGTCACCAGACTTACTAACTGTTTCTTCTCTTCTAACGCATCTAAAAGCTCTCCTGCTTTCTGCGAATCCGATAACTCCGGATATTTTAAGATATTCGTTGCACCGCTGGTATATATCTCCAAATCCTCGTCTTCGCTGATTGCTTCTGCTACTGCATCCAATACATCACTGATGACTTTGGAATGGATACCGGCTTTCTCTTTCAACACTGCTATGGTGCCCAGATTAATCTGATCTAATGACAATCCATTTAAATGTGTATTCAAAAGCATGTTAAGTTTTAACATATGCTCATTATCTATCGGCTCTTCTATCGGAATCATCTTATTTTTCACAAGATTGCCTTCCAATACGACAACTGCCAGAATATGTTCATCATCCACATTGGATAACTGGATGAACTTCAGGCTGTTGTGGTGATACTGCGGTGCTGTTATCATGGTGGTGTAATTCGTGTTGTTCGCCAACAACTTTGCCACCTGCTGCAATACCTGTTCCATCTTCTCCGTATGTTCAATTACGAACTCTTTCATATCGGATACTTCTTTGTCCTTCTCTGCAATCAGATTATCTACATAGAAGCGATATCCCTTATCGGATGGAATTCTTCCTGCCGATGTATGTGGCTGCAAAATATATCCCATCTCTTCCAAGTCCGACATCTCATTCCGGATTGTTGCGGAACTCAAGTTCAAATCCGTATACTTGGAAATGGTTCTTGAACCAACCGGCTCACCCGTTTCCAGATAGTTGCGAATGATTGCATTTAAGATTTTTGTTTTTCTTTCATCTAATTCGTTCTCGTTCATTCACGTTCTCCTGAAAATGAAACTTTTATAGGTATTTGGAAAAGCTTTTTGTACTGCTTTTTCTTTGTTGTTAGCACTCAACTTGAAAGAGTGCTAATTTCTATGTACTTAAGATAGCACCATTCGTTTTTTTTGTCAACAGCATTTTATAATTTTATAATTTCTTTAGATTTGTTCTGATTCAATGCGGTTCAACACCGCACTACTTAATCCAGTAAAAACTGGGCGAGTACATAGTTACTGATGTCCATACCGTGGTCGCTGAGCTTTATTACACCGGCTTTTTTCTCGATTAAGTCCTCTTCCTGAAGCTGGTTTAAGACTTCGCCATATACTGCTTCTATTTCCACGCCGAAAGTCTCTTTGAATTCTGTTCTTGTAACTCCCTTTAACATACGCAGGCCTAAAAACATGAATTCTTCCATCTGGGCATGGCGGCTGATTGCATCTGCACTCTCATGGAGATTCAATGCCGGTACTCCATCTATTTCCTTCGCCGAAATATTACCGCATGCTTTGATATACGCTTCAATCTCTCTTATATTACTGTAGCGTACTTCTCCAATCAAGGAAGCTGCCCCAAGTCCTACCCCAAGATACGGTACCCGCTTCCAGTATCCGATATTATGCCTTGCCTCTTTCCCCTGCTTTGCATAATTGGATACTTCATAATGCTCATAACCTGCCTCTGCAAGAATCTCCTGAGTCTTTTTATAAATTTCATACTCTGTCTCTTCAGATGGCAGATGCTCTGTCGGCTTTCCGGCTTCCCGGAGCACTGCCTCGAATTTGTATTTTTCATAAAATGGTGTTCCCTTTTCGATAATCAGGGAATAGGCTGAAATATGTTCCGGTTTTAATGCTATGACACGCTTTAAGCTGGTGACAAATTTCTCCGTACTCTGATAAGGCAGGGCACTCATCAAATCAACGTTGATATTTTCAAATCCACATCTTCTGGCACATTCATAATTCTCCAAGAACTGCCGGTAAGTATGGATTCTTCCTAATATCTTTAATTCATCATCAAAGGCAGACTGTAACCCTATGCTGAGACGGTTAATGCCTGCTTCTTTATAGGTAAGAAGTTTTTCCTCATTTAAAGTTCCGGGATTACATTCTATGGTAATCTCTGCATCTGCTTCCACCTCAAAGCTTACCTGAATCTGTTTTAAAAGAAGTGCGATATATTCCGGTGCTAAAAGAGACGGTGTTCCGCCCCCTATATATATAGTAGAAAGAGCCGGACGTCCCATTGTCTGTCCGTAATATCTGATTTCATGCAAAAGAGCACCCACGTAGCGGTTTTGTAACCGCTCGTCCGCAGGTGCTGATAAGAAATCACAATATTCACATTTTCTTACACAAAAAGGAATATGCACATAAAGTTCCATCTATGTTCTCCTGTCATCTATTTCTCATCTAACTTCAGTACACTCATAAATGCTTCCTGTGGAATCTCTACATTTCCCACCTGACGCATACGTTTCTTACCTTCCTTCTGTTTCTCTAACAGTTTACGCTTACGGCTGATGTCACCGCCGTAACATTTTGCCAGCACATCTTTTCGCATTGCTTTTACTGTCTCACGGGCAATTACCTTGCTTCCAACGGCTGCCTGAATCGGGATCTCAAATAAATGTCTCGGAATCTCTTCCTTTAACTTCTCACACATCTTTCTTCCACGCTCATAGGCGGTATCCTTAAATACAATAAAGGAAAGAGCATCCACTTCTTCTTTATTAATAAGAATATCCAGCTTCACAAGCTCTGACTGCTCATAACCCTTCATCTCATAATCAAAGGACGCATATCCTTTGGAACGGGATTTCAATGCATCAAAGAAATCATAAATAATTTCATTTAACGGAAGGTCATATTTAATAACTGCACGGGTCTGCTCAATATATTCCATACTCTTATAGATACCACGGCGTTCCTGGCACAAATCCATAATGGCACCTACATATTCGGATGTCACCATAATTTCTGCTGCAACCATCGGCTCTTCCATATATTCGATTTCGGATGGATCCGGAAGATTGGATGGGTTTGTCAATTCTATCATGGTACCATCCGTCTTATGTACCCGATATACAACGCCTGGTGCTGTCGTTACTAAATCAAGATTAAATTCTCTCTCTAACCGCTCCTGAATTACCTCTAAATGAAGCAGTCCTAAGAAACCACAGCGGAAACCAAAGCCCAATGCAATGGAAGTCTCCGGTTCAAACTGTAAGGCGGCATCATTTAACTGTAATTTTTCCAAAGCGTCACGAAGATCCGGATATTTGGCTCCATCTGTTGGATATAATCCACAGTATACCATCGGATTAACTTTCTTATATCCCGGCAATGGTGCATCACAAGGACGCTTTGCTTCTGTTATGGTATCACCCACACGGGTTTCTTTCACATTCTTAAGGCTGGCAGTAATATAACCTACCATTCCGGCTTCTAACTCATCACATGGAATGAACTGTCCGGCTCCGAAATATCCTACTTCTACTACATCTGCTTCTGCTCCGGTTGCCATCATGCGGATGGTTGTCCCCGGTTTTACGGAACCTTCCCGGATTCTGCAGAATACAATAACACCTTTATAAGCATCATACACAGAATCAAAAATCAACGCCTGAAGAGGCGCTTTGGCGTCCCCTTTTGGTGCCGGTAATTTATGCACAATCTGCTCTAATACTTCTTCCACATTCAACCCTGTTTTGGCAGAAATCCGTGGTGCATCCTGTGCCTCAATTCCAATCACATCTTCAATTTCTTCTACTACTTCTTCCGGTCTTGCACTCGGCAGATCAATTTTATTAATGACTGGAATCACTTCCAGATCATGGTCTAATGCCAGATATACATTGGCAAGGGTCTGTGCCTCAATCCCCTGTGCCGCATCTACTACCAGCACAGCACCGTCACAGGCAGCAAGACTTCTTGATACTTCATAGGTAAAGTCCACATGTCCCGGTGTATCAATCAAATTAAAAATATATTCTTCTCCATCTTTGGCATGATATATAATACGGACTGCCTGGGACTTAATGGTAATTCCACGTTCCCGCTCCAAATCCATATTATCTAAAACCTGCGCCTGCATTTCGCGGCTGGTCAGAAGCCCTGTCATTTCGATAATACGGTCTGCAAGGGTTGATTTACCGTGGTCAATATGGGCAATGATACAAAAATTACGAATCTTACTCTGGTCGATTGACATATATTTACTCCTTCTTTATTCCATGTTTCAAAAGGAAATCCGTCCACAGGGAATAATATTTCCCAGCAGGTGAATCTCATCATAAGTATATTCCGGATTCAGATTTCCTGTTTCGTCAGTCACTACTTCATTTACATCAATATAAAATATATCGTGATTATTTGCAAGCATTGCAATTCTGTCATTCCGTTCTTTGATTGCCGGATTGTTAAAAATCGGGTCGGTCTCTGACTTTTCCTGTTTTACATACATAATGCCCTGTAAGAAAATCAGTGCATCCGGCTGTAATTCCCGGATATGATTGACAGCTTCTTCATATGCTTTCATAAAGCTGTCTACTGTACCGGTTCCCATTTCGTTGATTCCAATCATCAGATAGACTTTACCAAACTGATGCTCGCTTAATGCTTCTTCAACGGTAATCTTCGCGCCGTTTTCCTCGACAATCGGCGTATCAAACATATCATAGACCGTAAGTCCGATACTGGCATAATAAGTTGCATTATCCCAGCCGCCATAGTCTCTTAAGCCAACGGTTCTGGAATCTCCGATAAATACTGCATCATCAAAATAATCCTGGGTTACATCGGTAAAAGTATAAGTCTTATCCACTTCTGCCTCCGTATCTGCAACTGCTTCTGTTGCTTCTTCCGTTGCCAGCCCCTCTTTGTCAGCATATACGCTTTCCAAATCCTCCTCCGGTTCTGCCTTATCCCATGGCAGAATGCCCTCTTTGGATGCCTGCATCATGCCAGCCACCGCCGGAACCTTCGGCCAGTCCTTATTATATTCTTTATATGCGCCCTTTGTTCCGGCTAATGCAACACCGCTTACCAGCAGCATACTGATTACCGTAACAATAAGAAGCGGACATTTCTTCCATTTCTTCATGACAGCCTCCCATTAAAAACTAAAATACATAAACGGATTGTTCAGTCCATTTGCAATCTGATAAATACAAATCCATAATACAACAAACAAAATTGCTTTCATCCACCACTTCTTCCAGCATTTTTTTAATATCTTATCCATAAAAGGAAGTGATACCACAAATGCCAATAGGAAAAACACTCCATAGGTTCTGCCGTATTTCAGATAATCGCCTGCATTGACTGCGATTCCGGTTCCAAAGAACGGGAACAGTCTTGCAAAATATACTTTCAAATCAGATAACTTCGTAATTGCAAACACGACCCAGGTCAGAGGGATTACAAACCAGATGTAAAGGTGTGCCAGCCATCCATGTTTCTCTAAAAAATTTCTGATTACAAATCGTTCCAACGCAATAAATACAAATAAAATCAAGCCCCATAATGGAAAATTAATGGTAGAACCATGCCACATTCCGGTTACAACCCAGACAATCAGCAGATTGAAAAATGTCCACGCATTTCCCTTCCGGTTGCCTCCCAAGGGAATATATAAATAATCACGGAACCATCTTCCCAGTGTAATGTGCCACCGGCGGTAAAACTCAGACACTGTCCTGGAACGATACGGATGGTCAAAGTTCTTCGGCAAATCAAATCCAAGCATCTCTCCGATTCCGATTGCCATCAGGGAATATCCCTGGAAATCAAAGAATAACTGTGCAGAATAACCGAATGCTCCCATCCACGCTAACGGTGTGGAAATACTCTCAAAGCCAATGCCCTGAATATCACGCCAGAGAATTGCCAGATGATTTGCAATAATTACTTTATATCCCAATCCTATGATAAAAAGAGTCAGACCATGTTCGATTTTCTCCAGACGGATTGGATGTTTCTTTAACTGCCCTGCCATATTGGCAAACTGGGCAATCGGTCCGGATATCAGCTTTGGGAACAAAAGGATATAAGTTCCATACTCCAGATAATCCCTCAACGCTGCTGTTTTCTTCTTATAGACATCCAGCACATAGGAAAGCATGGTAAAAGTATAAAAGCTGATTCCAAGCGGAAGCGACAATCTTGTATATTTAAATATACACAATAATCCGATATTATAGCAAAGCAAAATCACAAGCATGGTATTTCTGCTGCTCTTCCTACTTATATGATCCATCAGTAATACCAGAATGTAGTTCAGACTCATGGAAAACAATAAAAGAAGTGCATCCTTCCAGTTTCCCATGGCATAGAATACCAGACTGCCAAAGAAAAGTACCGGATTTTTATACTTTACCGGTACCAGATAATATATAATAAGAAAAATCGGCAAAAACCGAAATAAAAATTCTAAGCTTGAAAATTCCATGATAACTCCATATCTTTCGTTTTATTTTACGCATCTCTTTTATTATATAAGAAATGCAAGTGATTTCAATGTGTTTTTCCGAAAAAGTTATTACATTTTCATTACGAAATGTTTTTCTAATTTTCTCCATGCAGCACTCTGTTCAAAAGGTCTGCCAGTGGAACCATGGCATTGCGTGCCTCCTCCTGCGTGTTAGTATAGGAACCCATTTCGATCAAAAGATATTTCTCTTTAAAATGCATATTATACCGGTATCCTTTTAAATAAATCGGGCGGGTAAGATTCGGATAATACTCTGCCGCTGCAATCTGCATCTGCAGGGAAAAAGCAAGATTCCCGGTAAGGTTTGGATTATTGAGATAAGAAATATCTCCTAACGCCTTTGTCCGGCTCAGTCCGTTAAAGAACATAATCGGTGCCATCTGCACCCCGTTTACCTCCCGCACCATATGCTTATCCACTGCATCACGATGTAAATCTATTACCACTTCTATGCTCGGATTCTCTGCTAACAGCTGCTCAATGGGCCCCTCCGCATTGGCATAGGCGTGATCTCTGTCTCCCACATCATACTGTCCCATATGATGCATGACCTGAAATCCATATTTTTCCTGTAACAGGCTGGTAAGATATTCCCCTGTTCCCATAACGCCCGTCATTACATCATTTGGGTCGGAATCTGCAAACATTTCCTGGGAATGGGTATGGTAAATCAGAATCTGCGGCTGGTCTGCCGGCGTTTTTATGGTTAAATCCATATTTAACAATTCTTCTGCATTTAACTGACTGCTATTGATGGTTGTTGTATTGTCCACCTGATAAAAATTCTGAATCAGATAATCAAAATCATTTAATTTTTCTCTTGGAATCTCCACCAACGGCTGAGAGCTGACTGCTGTATTATCCGGGGCTGCCGGCTGCTCTGCCGCTTCTGCTGCCGCTTCTGCTGCCGCATCTGCTCCTGCCTGCGCATTTTCCTGCTCCATTTCTGCCACTATGCAGTCCTGATTCTCTCTGCTGGCTGCCTCCGCCATCTGCTTAGCCTCTACTTCCGCTTCATCCTTTCCTTCCAGTGCAACAATCTCTTCTTCTGAAAGGCTGCTCTCAATTGTCGTATCATAAGTCCTTATGGTATCTGCATATCCGATAAGTGGTATCTGGTCTGTCACTTTTTCCAGCAAAAAATCACTCAGTGTCTGTTCCTGCCTGCCCTCTGCCATATAGGCAACAGTCGGAATATACTGTCTGGTCATGGACATGGATATCTCATTTTGTATATAAGAAAAAAAACGTTTTGCCAGTGTTTCCCTTCCGGTTCCCGCTTTCACCATAAGAAAAAATGCATACAACAGAAAAAGTGCAATAGCAGACTGCCTGTACCATTTTTTTCGTTTCCTGACCAGTTCCGTTTTTCCCTGATATCTTTGCCCATAGACTCTCATGCTGCCAGCACCTCCTGTTCTGCCATAGCAAACACTATATTCTATGCAGCTTCTGTCCCTTTAGAACCGGGAGAATGCCAGATTCAGTCCCTCTGATATGGTATAGCTCAGCCTTTTTACCGCTTCATCAATATCTTTTGGGGTTACAAACATTGCATTCAAATGTGGAGATAAAAGTTCTCTTGCCAGCTCATGCTTTTCAATTTCATCCAGACCTGCCAGCCCATTTCCCACGCTTTTTAGCTGCGCTGACTCCCGCATGGCTCCGATTAAGTCACTCATGGTATCCGAAACTATCGTTGCGGCATCTACTACGGTAGGAATTCCTATGGCAATTACCGGAATTCCCATGCTTTCTTTATTAATGGCGTGCCTGTGATTGCCCACACCGGAACCGGGATTGATTCCGGTATCCGTAATCTGGATGGTACGGTTCAGACGCTTCACGCTGCGGGCCGCCAGTGCATCCACCACCATTACAATATCCGGTTTCGTCTCTTCAATGACTCCCCGGACAATCTCTCCTGATTCCATGCCGGTCTGTGCCATTACGCCCGGCACAATTCCGCTTATCTGGCTCGTCGCCTTATTTCCAAAGGCATATTGTCCATATTCCTTGATAATGTGCCTGGTAATCATCATATTATCTACTACATAAGGTCCTAATGCATCCGGTGTCACTTCCCGGTTGCCAAGACCCACTACCAATATCTTGAGTTCTTCTTTTTTCCCCGGCAGCATGGTTTCAATCACTTTTGCCAGCTGCCCGGACACTTCTCTGTGATAATCCTCATCTTCTTCCATCATGTCCGAAGCCTCAATGGTAATATATGTTCCCTTCGGTTTTTTCATTGCCTTTGCTCCGTTTTCTGTGTCAATAAATACCCTTGTAATCATGATTTCCGGTGAAATTCTTTCCTCATCCACCCGTACTCCCTTTACTTCAATATGATCTTCATCAAATTTTTCTCTCGTCTCTAATGCGAGGTCTGTTCTTACCTGAAACATAGCTTCACTTCCTGTAAATAATTTTTCCAAATAAATTTTCTTTATTATTTTTTACATTTTTTCTCCAAATATGTATTGACAGATGTAAATATGTGGGATAAACTATCATAGTATGTTTACATTAGAACGTCCGTGTCCGGCTTTAATGAAACAACCAAAAACAATAAAACAATCATATTGGAGGTGTACAGGTTGGCTAACATTAAATCTGCTAAGAAAAGAATTCTTGTAAATCAGACCAAAGCTGATAGAAACAAGGCTATTAGATCAAAAGTTAAAACATCTATTAAGAAAGTAGACGCTGCAATCGCTGCAAACGATAAAGAGGCTGCTGCTGCTGCATTAGTTGCTGCAACATCTGAAATCAACAAAGCTGCTACTAAGGGTGTTTATCACAAGAACACTTCTTCCAGAAAGATTTCACGCTTAAACAAAGCTGTGAACAAAATGGCATAATTGCCGGAAGAGCATAGATTATAAACGATTATAAAAAAGAACGTTTCGTACCGTCATTCGAAACGTTCTTTTTTTATGCACTGTATTTTACAATCAGAAGTTCTACGGCTAACTGGTCTGCCATTCTTCCCGTCTTGACATCCTCTTCTGCCTGTCCGCAGTCTTCAATTGCATCCTTTAACTGATTTATTTTAAAAGCTCCTGCCTGCCGAAGATTCTTCTGCACTGCAAAGCTTGGCATCCCTGCAGTCTTTGCAATACTGACAGCAGGATATCCTTTTGCTGACATGCTTTTTATCAAAAGCAGATTCTGGAACTGTCTTGCAATCAGGAATAAAATCCGCATGGGTGCTTCCTTTAATGCCAGTAAATCGTAATATAAGTCCAAAGCCTTCTTCTGATTCTTAGCAGAGATGGCATCAATCATTTCAAAGATTTTATTTTCCGTCTGTCCGGTACAGATTGCCTCTACATCTGCCGCAGAAATCTCTGTCTTATCCAATGTATAACAGATAAGCTTTTCTAATTCCTTATCAATATTTTCCATATCGGAACCGGTCTTTGACAGGAAAAGCTGCATCACGGACTGGGTAATTTTCTTCCCTTCCCGCTGGATTCTGCCCAGTATCCAGCGAATCAGCATATCTTCCTTCGGGGTCTCAAATTCTACGGCACTTCCAGCCCTGGATGCCGCTTTAAATAATTTGGAACGCTTATCCACTTCTTCTTCCACAAAAACAAAGCAGGTGGATTCCGGCACCTGGCTCATATATTCTGCCAGGTCATCACAGCTGTTTTTAAAGAAGCCACTGTTTTCCACCAGAATCATACGCTTTTCTTTAAAGAATGGCAGTGTCTCCGATAAATCAATCAGTTCCTTTGGATTAATATCCTTTCCCTCATATGCCGAAAAATTCATCGTATCATCCGGCTCTACCAGTGCATGTTTTAGCTTATCACGATACTGCCGTTTCAGATAGTCTTCCGTTCCATATAAAAGATATACGTTTTTTAATTGTCCCATTTTAATGTCATTATCTATTGTTTTCATAAAGGATATTATACTATATTTTTACTTCTTTATCAAAGCATACTTACCGAAAGCTTTGAATTGTGATCTTTCCCTTTTCCTCTTCCAGTGAAATCTGACCGCCTTCCATCGTATCAAAAATTTCTGCCGAAGCTTCTTTTAATCGATTTATAGTCTCCTGATGAGGGTGTCCATATCGGTTGTTTTCCCCACAGGAAATCAATGCCAGTTCCGGCGAAAGTGCTTTTAAAAATTTTTCTGTCGAGGAATACTTTGAGCCATGATGTCCTACTTTAAGAAAATCTACTTTCCACAACCGCTGCTTTTCTAAGAGCCAATTTTCTTCTGCTTCTCCGGCATCTCCGGTAAATATCCCGGAAATATATTTCGTCTGATAGAGCAATATCATGGATTTTCCATTCTCATCCTCTGCCTGATACTCTCCGTCCGGAAGGAGGCAGCTTATGGTATCCTCGCCACTTCTTATGCAATCTCCTTCTTTCATATATAAGATTGGAATGTTTCTCTGCTCTGCCAGTGCACATATGCTCTGATAATTCTTTACATCCGGCTGTTTTCCAGGCAATATAATATTTTCAACAGAATACTCCGTCTCAAGAACTTCTAACAATCCGTTCACATGGTCTTCGTCATAATGGCTTATAAACCAATAATCTATCTTCGTGATTCCATTGCTTTTTAGAAATGGCAAAATCCGATACGTTCCCACCTTAGACACATCAGTGCTTCCGCCATCCAAAAAAAGATTGGTATCTTCCCCCAGTCGTACATAGATGCCATCTCCCTGCCCCACATCAAGAACTGCCATAAGATGATTACTCTTTACCGGACGAAGAACCAGAAGTAACACCACGCTTCCAATCAAAACAATCGTAAACTTTCTAAGGAGTATATTTGTATTTGTATTTCTATTCCCATCTCTGTTTCCGCTTTTCTTTGTCCGTTTTTTTATCAGCAAGCAGGCGGCTGCAAGCATCAGATAATAGAATATGATGCGCTGTATCGGCCACTGTCCTACTATCTTCGTAGCTCCCGGGAGCCGGCTGCACCAGCTGACTCCAACATAAATTCCGTCCAGCAATAATTCCAACATCATGATTACCGGTCCCGCAAACAGTCTTCCTACAACAATTTTTCCCATACACATGAGCAATGTTGCAGCTATCCCGTTTATTAAAACTACACTCAACAAAGAAACTATCAACAGATTCAGAAGCAAAGCATAGACCGGCACTTCATAATAATAGTATGCCACCAGTGGAAGTGTTGTAAGTTGAACGGAAAGCGAAACTAAAAAGTTCTGCCGGATTTGCCGTTTCCATATTTCCCGTATTTTATTTGCCGCCTTATCGCCTGTTTTCCGTTCCTGTGTTTGCTGTTTTTGCTCCCTTGGAAACAACTGTCCAATACATTTTGCCACTACTACCACACCAAGAATTGCAGCTACCGAAAACTGGAGTCCTGCATTTTCAACCAGATACGGGTTTTTCCATAAAAGCACCAGCACTGCCACAGAAAGAGCGGTTCTGCTATCATAGCTTCGCCCGGACAGCTTTGCTGCCATAAGAAGTGCAAACATAATCCATGCCCGGATAGCAGATATTCCCATCCCGGTCATTTTCACATAACAGAACAAAAATACAACCGCTGCCGTACAGGCACAAAGAGAATTTCCTTTTTTTCTAAGAAGTCCATAACAGAACAGTCCAATGCAGGAAATATGCATTCCACTGATTACCAGCACATGGCTGGCTCCTGCCTGTTGAAAGACTGTTGAAACTTCCTTTTCCAAAAGTTCTTTATCTCCTAAAAGCATTGTTCCAAGAATCCCAGCATTTCTTTTCGATAAATTATTTATATAATCTTTTTTTAATTTTTCTTTTATTATAAATAATTTCTCTGCCAGTACATCTTCTCTTCCATATTCGCCACAAATCCTTTCGGCATCAAAATGATAATCCATATTCAGACTGTGATAATATTGAAATTCATCATAATTACCATCATTGGCAGCGCGATTCAGTTGTCGGATATTTCCTTCTAATACAATGGTTGTTCCAATACGACACGATTGGTCAGATGGTTCCTGCTTCAGTCGAACCAGGACAGAATTGGTTTTATAGGTTTTATCTCCAATCCGTAAGAAAACATGATTAAGATATAATCTTGTCTGATTGTTTTTTCGTTCTTTTTTCTCTATCTTCCCCTGTAAAATTGTCTTTTCATTTTCCGTCTGCCAGCCTCTGGAAGCATCTGTTTCTACAGAAAGGCTGGTCTCCTGCTCTTTTAAAATCGTCTCAATGGTATAGCTTTGCTGCTGCATATACCAGATTCTTGCAATTCCCAGCAGAAAAAATCCTATTCCAAGTACTGCTGTAAACCGGTATACCCTCCGTTTTCTTTGCCGCAGGGCATACAGCAGATACATCTGACACCCTGCCACAAAACTGATAATGATAACTTTTATGACCGTCGGAACAGACAGGCAGACAATAATACCACACAGGAACAATATCGTTCCATAGCATAAGGGGCGTTTTATAATTTCGATATAACCCCTCCTAAATATTTTTCTAAGATGTTTCTTCTTAATATGTTGCTTATAAGATATGTTACTTATAAGATACTTCTTCTTAAGACCTTCTACTAAGGTGTCTCTTCTGTTTGTGCTTCTGTAGATACCGTCTCGTTCTCATCTGCACTTACCACATAGTCAAGGTTCCGTTCATAAAGCTGGTCTAATGCAAAACTATCCCGGTAAACACCGCTGGTCTTTCCATTTACAGAAATCTGCACCTTACTAATGGTTGAAATCTCCGATAAAGAGTCTACAATAGAATAAATGACAATTGGCTCCTGTATTTCATAATTCTGATTCAGGAACGCCTCATCTAATGTAACATAGCAGATTCCATTGGTTGTCGTAACATTGACAAGATTTGTTCCTTCCGGAAGTGGTGCTTTCAAATTCTTATCATCCGGTCCCTTTAAAAGATTCTCCATAATCAGTTTTTCCAAGGAAATGTTACTGCTATACTGTACTTCTTTTTCGCATTCTACCAGTCCGTTTCCATCAGCATTTGCATAATATAAATGTAATGTTGTTGTCTGAATGGAATTAATCTGTTTTCCCGGATTCTCAACAAAGCTTTCTTCTGTCATCAGTCCGATTACATTATCCCGGCTGTCTGCCAACGGTGCATCTCCCACATAAAAAGATACATATTTTACATCCGGAAGCTGTACCAGTGTCTTTACCACTGCTGCCCGGCACAACACCTCATCCGTAGACTGCATTTTGGAATAATTATCATTAAAGTAAAGAAACAGCTGATTGCTTTCCAGTGACCAGTCTGTAATTGTAACATCACCAGGAACCGGTTTCTGATACTCCACGCTATCCGTATTGGTGCACAACGCATCTAAAAGAGTGGATATCATGTCCTCTGTCTTGCCCTCTTTTAAATCATATGGCTGCTCTACCACTTTTGTTTTTTCTTTATTCAGATAATAAATATAATACGCCGGGTCATCTGTCTCCTGTCTGCCACACCCTGTGAACAGCGATACCAGAAGGATAAAACTCAGCCATCCTGCAATTTTCTTCATGCCAGACCTCCTAGGCAATGTAATTCAGCGGAATCCGCACAGTAAAGAGCGTTCCCTCACCCTCTGTACTAAATACCTTAATTGCACCACGGTGCATTAATATTGCATTTCTTGTAATGGCAAGTCCAAGTCCGGTTCCACCTATTTCTCTGGAATGGGACTTGTCTACGCGATAGAATCTTTCATAAATATGCTCTAAGGAATCCTCCGGAATACCGATGCCGGAATCCTCTACCTTAAGATAGAAATACTGATAATCTGCATTCAGGGACACATGTACCCAACCGTCTTCCTTATTGTATTTGATTGCATTTTCCACCAGATTGGTAATGGCAAGCGTCAGCTTTACCTCATCAATTTCTGCTGTAACAGGCCGGAAACTTTCCAACACCAGATCTACATGCTGTTTTTCCGCAATCGGTTTTAATCTCTTTAAAATTAAATCCAGCATCTCATTGATGTTAACTGACGTGATATTCAAATCTGATGCAGACTTGTCCATCTTAACCAGCGAGAGCAAATCATTAATAATTTTATTTTCACGTTCAATTTCATTTCCAATGTCTAACATAAATTCACGATACAGTTCTACCGGAACATCTTCCTGTCCATTCAGTGAGTCTGCCAGTACCTTCATAGAAGTAAGCGGTGTTTTCAGCTCATGGGACACATTGGACACAAATTCCTGTCTGGAGTCATCCAGCATCTTCATTCTGCTATAAAGTTTATTAAATTTTTCCGAAATCTGAACTGTTTCAGAATAATCCTTAATCATCAGCTCCCCATCACTGGTTCCATATCCATTCTGAATCTCAGCAATAGAGGATGCCATATTCTTCAACGGGTTTGTCAGACGAACGGATAAAAATACGCTGACTGCAAACAGAAAAACTGCCCCGAAAATCTGAAGCACTAATGCAGCATTTCTCATATATTCCAGATTGGCAAGAATACTATCTGTCGAAACACTGATAAGAAGCACTCCGATAATACTCTTCTCCCCTGACTCTACGTTATCTGTAGTCAGCGGAATAGTCATTTCCACATAATGATTATCCACATCATAATTCATAGAATCCTCACCGCGGAATGACTTTATGACTTCTTCTGAAATAATTGTTTTATCGGTATCCAGATCATAAGTATCTTTTATAATATGAAAAGAAGAATCTATCACAAGAATTCTTCCATCATAAACACGTGACATCTGCTGCAGCTGTGAAGTGATGCTTTCCGACTCCGCTCCATTGATATAATCTGTGGAGACCATCTGGTTTGCAAGAATCTTTGCCTGACCAATTACATCTACACTCCGGTTAGAAACCGCATGTTTCTCATACGCAGTTAAAATTCCGGTCCGGATTAAAATTCCGGTCAAAATACCAATCAGCATAAAAAGACAAATCAGCCGGAATTTCATGCTTTTCAAAAAATTGCGAATACCTTTTTTTCTATTCATAAGTCTGTACCTTCATCCTCTGCTATATCGCTGTTATTTCTGATAGAAATAACCTACACCCCATTTCGTATGCACATATTTTGGCTCACTCGGATTCGGTTCAATCTTCTCACGCAGTCTACGCACATGAACATCCACCGTTCTGACATCGCCCGGATATTCATAACCCCATACCAGATTCAGCAGATTCTCACGGCTGTATACCTTATTCGGATTCATAACAAGAAGCTCTAACAAGTCAAATTCCTTGGCTGTCAGATTAATCTCTCTTCCCTGGACAAACAGTCTGCGGCTCTCACAGTCTAATTTTAAATCGCCGCTCTCTATCACTTTGGAATTTTCTTCCTTCGGTTCACTGGCAGCAGTTCTTCGCATAATTGCTTTGATTCTGGCTTTCACCTCAAGAATATTAAACGGCTTGGTAATATAATCATCTGCACCATATTCCAGTCCTAAGATTTTATCCATATCATCGCCTTTTGCTGTCAGCATGACAATTGGCATATTAGAAAACTCCCGGATTGCCTGACACACTTCAAATCCATCCATCTTCGGAAGCATGATATCCAGTAAAATCATATCAAACTTATTCTCCTGTGCCAGATGCAGTGCCTCTTCACCATCATACGCACAGGTTACTTCCATTCCATCCTGTTCCAATGAAAAACGGATTCCTTTCACTATTAATTTTTCGTCGTCCACAACCAGAACTTTTTTTGCCATTTTACACCTCAGTTAACCCTTATATTATCTTTTATTTTTTCAAAAACGCCATTTTTAATTCCGGGAATATTCATTAAATCTTCAATAGTCTGAAATGCGCCATTTTTTTCCCGGTAAGAAATAATTGTCTCAGCTTTTGATTCTCCAATTCCGGAAAGTGTCATAAGCTGTTCCTTTGATGCAGTATTCAGATTGATTCTGCCATCCTCCGGCTCTGCTGCCGAATCAGCACTCCCTGTCTGCTGCAAAAGGTAAGTTTCCTGATCCGGCACCTTTATCATCTGTCCGTCAACAACCGGTTCTGCCTGATTGAGTGCCTCTTTTGCTGCAGCCTCGTTAAAACCTCCTGCCAGCTCCAATACATCGCAGATTCTGGCTCCATCTTCCACTTCATATACTCCCGGGTGCACTACCTCACCACAGACATATACATAACAAGAAGCCGGCGGGCATAAGACAGCTTCTGTAACCTCTTCACTCTCCATTTGCGTATCCGGCTCAAAATATACGGTATCTTCTTTTCCACATGCCGTATATATAATCCCACAATATAAAGCCAGAGCTAATAACCCGACTTTTTTCATCTGTATCACTCCCTTACATAAATTCTGTTATGCAAGAAAGTCCCCTAATGCTTACTGTTTTCTATTTTAACGAAAATTTGCCCTTTATACAAGTAGTATTTTCAAATTATTCCTGTGGCAGGCTTCCACCATTCCACAATGCCTTCATCTGCCTTGTAAATTCTGACCAGAACTCACCTGCATTTGCAGCATCCGGTACCAGCTGGCTGTTCTGATACTGCATAAAAGCTGCCTGTTCTGTTTCATCCCGGCTGGCACCTTCATCTGTAGAAATATGACCAGTCATTGCATGCAGGGTATCCACTTCTTCTTTTTCTATAAAAGCAGCAAAATCAGACGCCATATCTTTTTCCCCCGAAAATTCATTTACCAAAAGGATCCCCGTTCTGGCAACCCCCTGCATCGGTGTGGTATCGTCTAACATCGGCAGCCCGCAAACGCCATAATTTTCTGCTGTCATCTTATTTAAATCATCAGAATCAATGATTGCACACAAAGATGCTCCCTGATTAAAATTCTCCACCACCTGATTTCTGTCAATTTCATCCGTATCAATCCCCACAGTTTCTGAAAGGTTTTTAAAGAAAGTTAATTCATCATTATATTTTTCTCCATATGTCGTCAAAAGGGTATAGTCCGTCTCATTCCATTCCACTTCAGTCCCCACAAATGGATAATCATAAAATCCATCTGCCACATTCCATTCCAGCAGATTTCCTACACCTTCTCCTAAAAGGTTATTCTGTCCATAGTCTAAAATTTCCGAAATACTCTCCGGTGCTTCCAGGAAATTCTCTTTCTGATATACCATCACCAGTGTATCAAAAAACAATGGGTATTCTTCTTCCGTTGCAACACCATATAAATACGCCTTGTCTTTTGCATCATTCCAGGCAAGATACAAATCCGGATAGTCTTCTTCCGTCATCGTTGCATCATAAATCTGTTCAAGATAAGATCCTCATCTACATAACGGATTCCCACTGCGATACCGGTTTTGGCATAATAATCCACTGCACACTGTTCAAAATAATTCCTGCAGTCTGCATCGCTGTACCAAAAGGATAGCTCCTTTTGCGCTGCTTCATATGCTTCTTTTGTTTCCTGCTCAGATGTTATCTGCTCTTTTCTGTCTGTTTTTAACTCTGTTTTCCCGGTTTCTTTGCTGCTGTAAAAAGCAGCCGCTGACAGCAGGATAACTCCCACTGCCAGCGTTGTTGTTTCTATGATTTCCTTTGTTTTCTTTTTCATATACCCTGCCTACATACGATCCAGTACGTTTTTCAGTTTCGTTATCATTTCATCCACATGCTCTTTTTCAATCACAAGTGGCGGCACCATACGGATTACATCTGCGCCGGCTGTTATAATAATTAAACCTTCTTTTAATGCTTCTGCTGCGATGGTTCCAACTGGTTTTGTGCTTACAAGCCCCTGCATCAGTCCCATACCACGGCGGGCTGTAATAAAATCATATTCTTCTACCAGCTTATCCAGTTCGCTTTCCAGATAAACTGCGATTTCTTTTACATGGTCTGTAAGCTTTAATTCTTCAAATAAGTCCATTACCTTACTGACCGCTGCTCCGACAAACGGATTACCTCCATATGTGGTTCCATGGTCACCCGGTGCCAAGGATTTCTCTGCCACACGTTCTGTCATGGCAAAAGCTCCTACCGGCACTCCACAGCCCAATGCCTTGGCACTGGTCATAATATCCGGTTTGATTCCATAATGCTGCCATGCAAACATTTCTCCGGTTCTTCCCATTCCACACTGGATTTCATCTAAAATAAGAAGAATATCTTTCTCTTTGCAGAGTGCAGAAATCTCTTTCATAAAGGATTCCTCTGCCGGATAAATACCGCCTTCTCCCTGCACGGTTTCAAAGATAATGGCACATGTTTTTTCTGTTACCTGTGCTTTTACACTTTCAATATCATTAAAATCTGCAAATTTCACACCACCACAGAGTGGCTCAAACGGTTCTCTGTAATGGGCATTTCCGGTTACTGATAATGCTCCCAAGGTTCTTCCATGGAAGGAATGGTTCATGGCAATAATCTCATGGTCTGCATGACCATCTCTGGTATAGGCATATTTTTTTGCTGCCTTAATTGCTCCTTCAATGGCTTCTGCTCCACTGTTGGTGAAGAAAACCCTGTCCATTTTGGAAACTTTTAAGAATTTCTCTGCAGCTTCCATAATCGGGACATTATAATAAAGATTTGAAGTATGTGTAATTTTATCAATCTGATCCTTCAATGCCTGCTTATATGCTTCATTACTGTATCCTAACGCTTCTACCGCAATACCTGCCGCAAAATCAAGATACTTCTTTCCATCGGTATCATAAAGATATACGCCCTCACCATGATCTAATACCAGTGGGAAACGATTATAAGTATGTAATAATGCTTTATCTTCACAATCCATATATTCCTGTTTATTCATGATAAAACTTTTCCTCCGCATCTCCTAAAATTGCTGTTCCGATTCCACGGTTTGTAAAGATTTCCAGTAACAGACAATGTGCAATTCTACCATCTAAGATATGTACTCTGGACACACCATTTTCAATGGCATCGATACAGTTATTTAATTTTGGAAGCATTCCGCCGCCAATATAACCATCTTCAATCAGCTTGTGTGCATCTGAAATCTTAAGTTCGGAAATCAGTGTAGATTTATCATCCGGGTCTTTGTATACACCTTCAATATCTGTAAGGAATGCAAGTTTTTCCGCCTGTACGGCACGGGCAATTGCACATGCTGCATCATCCGCATTGATATTGTAAGTATCATAATTATCATCAAGACCTACCGGGCAGATAATCGGCAGGAAATCTTTTTCGAGAAGATCATATAAAATCTTTGGATTTACTTCCTTAACTTCACCCACATACCCGATATCCTGTCCATTGGATAATTTCTTATTTACCTTCAGCAGTCCACCATCTTTACCGCTGATACCTACTGCGTTCACGCCAAGCTTTTCTACCATCTGAACCAGTGATTTATTGACTTTTCCAAGAACCATTTCTGCAATTTCCATGGTAGGTGCATCGGTTTTACGAAGTCCATTGATAAATTCCGGCTCCATTCCGGCTTTTGCAACCCATTTGCTGATTTCCTTACCGCCACCATGAACGATAATCGGTTTGAAACCAACTAGTTTTAAAAGAGTTACATCCTGGATAACGCTCTGCTTTAACTCTTCATCTACCATTGCACTTCCGCCGTATTTTACTACGATAATTTTGCGGTTGAAACGCTGGATATATGGCAATGCCTCAATTAATACCTCAGCTTTTTTCAATATTTCCTGCATACTGTTTTCTTCCATCTGTCCAATCCTCTTTCCTTTTCTTAAAAAATCTTTTTTCGTATATTTTTTCAATCAAATCTTTTTTAAGAACGATAATCTGCATTTATTTTAATATAATCATAGGTCAAATCACAGCCCCATGCTGTTGCACAGGCTTCACCCATCTTCATATCTGCAATGGCAGTTACTTCTTTTTCAGATAAAATCTTAGTTGCCTCTTCCTCGGAATAATCTACGGCAACACCATCTTTGATAATCATCAGCTTGCCGGCTGCACTTTCAAAGTAAAGGTCAACCTGCTCCGGATCAAATTCCACGCCGGAATAGCCCAATGCACATAGGATTCTTCCCCAGTTAGCATCATGTCCAAAGATTGCAGCCTTGGTAAGGCTTGATGTTACTACGGATTTGCTTAAGATAACCGCATCTTCTTTGGATGCCGCATGCACTACTTTTACTTCAAATAAAGCAGTTGCGCCTTCGCCATCTCCTGCCATCATCTTAGCCAATGCTTCATTGACATAATAAAGTGCTTCACAGAATGTTTCGTAATCTTCATTCTTCTCTTTGATTTTTTCATTGCCTGCAAGACCATTTGCCAGTACCAGGCAGGTGTCGTTGGTGGAAGTGTCTCCATCTACGGAAATCATGTTATAAGTATCTGTTACGGTACTGCTCAGTGCTTCCTGCAACATTTCTTTTGAAATTGCCGCATCTGTTGTGATAAAGCTTAACATGGTACACATATTCGGATGAATCATGCCAGAGCCTTTACACATTCCACCGATGGTAACCTTCTTACCGGAAAGCTCTACCTCCACTGCAGCCTCTTTCTCATGGGTATCTGTTGTCATAATAGCAAGTGCTGCATTATGTCCACTAGTTAAATCACCACTTAATTTTTTACTCATCTGTTCCACACCGGCACAGATACGGTCAATCGGAAGCTGTTTTCCAATTACTCCTGTGGATGCCACAAGAACTGCATCCTCCGGAATATCCATTAACTCTGAAGTTTTCTTTGCGGTATCTTTGCAATATCCTAATCCTTCTGTTCCGGTACATGCATTGGCAATTCCGGCATTTACTACAACTGCCTGTGCAAATGCACTGTTCTTTACAATGTCCTTATCCCATTTTACCGGTGCTGCCTTTACGACATTCGTGGTAAATGTTCCGGCAACTGCACATGGCTCTGTGGAATAAATCATTGCCATATCTGTTCTGTCTTTATACTTAATACCTGCTGCTGTGGATGCAGCCTGAAAACCTTCTGCTGCGGTAACGCCGCCTTCTACTTTTTTCATAATATGCCTCCTGTCCTGCTTTCCTCTGTCTTTTGTCTTAAGCTGTCTGCTTTCCGAATTTATTTATGGATTAAATACAGTTACATTTTCCGGATTCAAATCAAATTCATAATAATTCATATCCTTCCGGAATGTCCAGCCCATATTCTTCCAGAATCCATTACCCAGCTCATTACTGGTAAATGCCACCAGATTTACTTTGTTAATGCCTTCTTTTTTCAATGCTTCCATTGCCATCATTGCCATCGCTTTTCCAATACCATGTTTCCGGTAATCCTCATGGACACATACATGATAAAAGCATCCTCTTCTTCCATCCTGTCCGCAAAGAATAGCTCCTACGATTTTTCCATCCATACATGCCACGATACTGGTGTCCGGATTTCTTCGGATAAAACGCTTCACATTTTCTTCCGAATCATCAATGCTCCGGATGCCAAATCCGTGAATGCTCATCCAGAGTGCATGGACTTCGTTAAAATCGTCTTCTTTCATTGTTCTTAATATATATGTAGCTTCTGCCATATTCTCTCCTGCTTATGGGAACATCGGTACCAGTTCCAGACCTTCTGATTCCTTTAATCCAAATAATAAATTCATATTCTGTACTGCCTGACCGGCAGCTCCTTTTACCAGATTATCCAGAGCACCCATCATAATCACTCTTCCGGTACGCTCATCTACTACAAAATTCACATCTACATAGTTGCTTCCTTCTACCCATTTGGTTTCCGGGCACACACCATCCTCTAATACCCTGACGAATTTCTCGTTCTTATAATATTTTTCATAAGCTGCACGAAGCTCTTCTTTGGTTGGATAACTTCCGTCTGCTTTCTTCACCAGTGATGCGTACTCTGTTGCTAAGATACCACGGTTCATCGGAACAAGATGTGGTGTAAAGCTGATGGTAATCTCTTTTCCGGCTGCATAACCTAACTGTTCTTCAATTTCCGGTGTATGTCTGTGGCTGCCACGCCATATGCCTTCATATTTTCATTTACTTCACAGAACAGGTTGTTGACCTTTGCTCCACGTCCTGCACCGGAAGTACCGCTCTTTGCATCTACAATCAATGTATTGGCATCAATCAGTCCCTCTTTTACCAGCGGATATGCAGTTAAAATGGAACAGGTAGTATAGCATCCCGGGTTGGCTACCAGTCTTGCATTTTTCACCTTTTCACGATTGATTTCGCAAAGTCCGTAAACGGCTTCTTCAATAAACTGTGGGCTCTTATGTCCAATTTTATACCATTTTTCATAAATAGCCACATCTTTGATACGGTAATCTGCGCCCAAATCAATTACCTTTGTCTCAGATAAAATCTTCTCATTCAATACAGAACCAAGGAATCCCTGCGGTGTTGCTGTAAAGATAACGTCCACCTGCTTTGCCAGCTCTTCTATATTATCATCAAGGCAGGTATCCTCTACGATTTCAAACATATTACGGTAAACATCTGCGTACTTCTTATCTATATAACTTCTGGAGCCATACCACTTAATCTCTACGGAAGGATGTCCCATAAGAATTCTTACCAGTTCTGCTCCTGCGTATCCGGTTGCTCCGATAATTCCTGCTTTAATCATTTTTACATCTTCTTTCTTCTTAAGATTATGGCACACATGGAATTTACATGCCATTTACAATGCATAATTATACATTCGTTTTATACATTATGCAAGTATTATTTTCTGTTTTCACGCTTTTTCAGTTAATTTATGATTCTATAAGTCTTCTTTTATTAATATATTATCCGTTTTTATACA